>NZ_JBEUPA010000129.1:0-26086 GCF_040492065.1 Actinomadura sp. NPDC000929
CCGGGCGCTGCCGCGGGCCGTCGTCCAGGAGCTGGCCAACCCGCTGACGGCGGTGCTGGCCGCGGGCGCGGCCGGCGCGGCGGCGGTCGGCTCGCCGGTCGACGCCGCACTCGTCGCCGCGACGATCGGCCTGTCGGGCCTGGTCGGCGGCCGGAAGCGGGTCTCCGCGGACGAGATCATCGCGAGGATCTCGGCCAGGTCCGGCGAGCCGGTCGGCGTCCTGCGGGACGGCGAGGAGACGCGGGTGCCGGCGAAGCGGCTCGTCCGCGGCGACGTCCTGGTGCTCGCCGCCGGGGACGCGGTCCCGGCCGACTGCCGGATCGTCACCGCGAACGGGCTGGAGGCCGACGAGTCCTCGCTCACCGGCGAGTCCCTTCCGGTGGCCAAGGACACGGCGCCGACTCTGGCCCGGCACGTCGCCGAGCGCGGCTGCATGCTCTACGAGGGCACCACGATCGCCGCAGGAGACTGCACCGCCGTGGTGGTCGCGCTCGGCGACGCCACCGAGAGCGGGCGGGCCATGGCCGCCGCGCTGGCCGCGGGCCCCCCGTCCAGCGGCGTGGAGGCCCGCCTCAAGCAGATCACCGAGGCCACGACGCCGATGGCAGTCGGAGCGGCCGTCGGCGTCGTCACCTCGGGCCTGCTGCGCGGCGGCCCGCTGCGCCGCGCGCTGTCCGAAGGCGTCAACCTGGCCGTCGCGTCCGTCCCGGAAGGGCTTCCGCTGCTGGTCAGCGCCGCCCAGGTGGCCGCGATCCGGCGGCTCGCCGAACGGGGGATCTTCGTCCGCGACCCGCGGACCATCGAGACGCTCGGACGGGTCGACGTGCTGTGCTTCGACAAGACCGGCACCCTGACCGAAGGCCGAATCACGCTCGCCCGCATCGCCGACCACCGCCACGACGGGGAGGCCGCCCAGCCGGACGACTCTCTCCGCGGCGTCCTGGCCGCCGCCCTGCGCGCCACACCCGTCCCCGGCAACGGACGGCACAGCCACGTCACCGACGCCGCCGTGGACGAGGGAGCCGCGCGGGCGGGCGTGGACCGCGACTTCGGCGGTCCGTGGAAGCACATCCACAGCCTGCCGTTCGAGCCGTCGCGTGCCTTCCACGCGACTCTCGGAACCTCCGGCGGCGAGCGCACCGTGTTCGTCAAGGGAGCCCCGGAGGTCGTGCTCCCGCTCTGCGCCCGCACCCCGGACGGCGAACTGGACCGCCGCACCCGGCGGCGCCTGCGCAAGCACGTCGAGCGGCTCGCGTCCGGCGGCCACCGCGTCCTCGCCGTCGCCGAGCGCCGCATGCCGGACGACGGCGAGACGGTCGGCGAGAGCGAGCTGGCCGGCATGACCTTCCTCGGGCTGCTCGGGCTCGCCGACACGGTCCGCGCCACCGCCGCGCCCGCGGTCGCCGACCTCCGCGCCGCCGGCGTCCAGATCATCATGCTCACCGGCGACCATCCGGCGACCGCCGCGGCGATCGCCGACCAGGTCGCCGGCGGGGGCGTCGAGCACCGCGTCATCACCGCGGACGAGATCGACCGGCTCGACGACCACGCCCTGTCGGAGGCCCTGGTCGGCGTGGACGTCGTGGCCCGGTGCACCCCCGTCCACAAGGTCCGCGTCGTGCGCGCCCTGCGCGGACGCGGCCGCATCGTCGCCATGACGGGCGACGGCGCCAACGACGCCGCCGGCATCCGCCTCGCCGACGTGGGCATCGCGCTCGGTCAGCGCGGCACGGCCGCGGCGCAGGCGTCGGCGGACATGATCGTCGCCGACGACCGGCTGGAGACGATCGTCTCCGCGCTCGTGGAGGGGCGCGCCATGTGGGCGTCGGTCCGCGAGGCCCTCGCCATCCTGGTCGGCGGCAACCTCGGCGAGATCGCCTTCACCCTGCTCGGCTCGCTGACGACCGGCCGCGCTCCGCTGTCGGCCCGCCAGATGCTGCTGATGAACATGCTCACCGACCTGGCCCCCGCCCTGGCCATCGCCGTCCGCGTCCCCACCCGGGACGCCACCACGGCCCTGCTGGCGGAGGGCCCGGAGACCTCGCTCGGCTCCGCCCTGACCCGCGACATCGCCCACCGCGCGGTGGTGACCACGCTCGGCGCCCTGGCCGCCTGGGTGGCCGGGCGCCTCACCGGCCCGGCCGTCCGCGCTCGCACCATCGGCCTGGTCGCGCTCATCGGCACCCAGCTCGCCCAGACGCTCAAGGCGGGCCACGACGACCGCGCCGTCCTGCTCAGCACGCTCGGTTCGGCGGCCCTCCTGGCCGTCATCGTCCAGACGCCCGGTGTCAGCACCTTCTTCGGCTGCGTCCCCCTCGATCCGCTCGGCTGGGCCACCGCCGCGGCGGCGATCGCCGCGGCGATTGCCGCGGGGCGTCTCCTGCCGTCAGGGGACGGACTCCGCGGCGGCGAGGGTCAGGGCGCCGACCAGGGCCGCGCGGGCGCCGAGGGATGAGGACCGGACCTGGACCCGGTCGCTGATCGCGGGCTGGGCGAAGCGGCGCAGGGACTCGCGGATCCCCTCCAGGAGGGCGTCGCCTCCCGTGGCGAGCTCCCCGCCGATGACGAGCATCGCGGGGTCCAGGGCGTTGCACAGGTCGGACAGGACGCGCCCGAGCCGGCGCCCCGCGTCGGCGACGATCCGGGCCACCACCGGGTTGCCGACCAGGGCGTCCAGGGAGAGGTCGTCGGGCCGTTCGGGCAGCGGGAGACCCGCCGCGATGAGCTGCCGCCACACCTCGCCGATCGACACCACCGACTCCAGGCAGCCGCGCTGCCCGCACCGGCACTGCGCCCCGCCCTCCTGGATCAGCGTGTGCCCGATCTCCCCGGACGCCCCGTACGCCCCGGTGTACCGGCGGCCCGCGAGGATCAGCCCGGCCCCGATGCCGTGGGACGCCTTGACGTAGATCAGGTCGGACACGTTCCGCGCGGCCCCGTGCGTGTGCTCGGCCAGCGCGGCCAGCTCCGCGTCGTTCGCGATCAGCACCTCGCCGCCGAGCCGGGCGGTGAGCTCCTCCCGAGGCCGGACGCCGGCCCAGCCCGCGAGGATCGTGGCCGACTGGATCCGGCCGGTCGCCTGGTTGATCGGCCCCGGGATCCCCGCCACCGTCCGCAGCACCGACCCGGCCGCGACCCCCGACCGGTCGAGCAGGCCGGCGACCAGGGCCCCCGCCCGGTCGAGCGCGTTGCCCGCCGAACCGTCCACGTCGACGGGCGCCCGGTCCTCGGCGACGATTTCCTGCGACGTGGAGGCGAGGGCCGCGGAGACGTGGGTGTGCCCGAAGTCGATGCCGACGAGATGGCCCGGAGGGCGATGCGGCGACAGCGGGGAGGACGGCCTGCCGCGCCCCATGCGCTCGGCTGCCGGATGCTCCTCCACCAGCCCCTCGGCCAGCAGCCCCCGGACGATCCCGGCGACGGTGCTCGGCGCGAGCCCGGTGCGGCGGCTCAGCTCCTGGCGGGTCGCGGGGAAGGACTCGTTCAGCGCGTCGAGGATCGCGCGCCTGCTGCGCTCGATCCTCGGGTTCGGTGGGTTGGGCACCGGACGAGGATAGCGAATTAGAGCGCTGAATATTCTAATTAACGCGCATTAAGAGTGTTGACCATAGAGTTTCGCCCAACTTACGATCACCGGACCGTTTGTGGAGCGTTCCCATCGCCTCCACCACCCCCCAGGGAGACGCAAATGGACCGTGCAGGCGCGAAGAGGCGAAGAAGACGGGGGGTGTCGCTCGTCATGGCGGCCCTCCTCCTCCCCGGAGGGATCGCGGTGGCCCCGGCCCGGGCCGGCGAGCCCTCCCCCTCGGGCGGACTCGCCGAGGCCGCCGGGGAGGACGCCCAGGTCGTCCGGTCCCCCGACGGGGATCTGCGGGTGGCGATCGCCGCCGACGACGGGCGGCTCACCTACAGCGTGAAGGAGCGCGGCAAGGTCCTGGTCGGCGCGTCCGGGCTCGGCATGGATCTCGCGGGACGGCCCAGCCTCACGCGGGACATGTCCATCCGGTCGGTCGAACGGCGCACGATCGACGAGACGTGGAAGCCCGTCTGGGGGACGTCCAGCAAGGTCAGGAACCACGCGAACGAGCTGACCGTCCACGCGGTGCAGGCCGGGACCGGCTTCGAGCTCGACCTGGTGTTCCGGGTCTTCGACGACGGGGTCGGATTCCGCTACCACTTCCCGGGACAGCCCGGCCTCGACGCCTACACCGTCACCGCGGAGCGGACGGAGTTCGCCTTCGAGCCCGGCGCGAGGAGCTGGTCGATCGCCGCGGGCACCAACTGGACCGCCGACGAGAAGCACTACCGCGACCTGCCCCTGTCCATCGTCCCCACCGCGCAGACGCCCATCACCGCCTCGCCCGCCGCCGACTCCTACGTGGTGGTGCACGAGGCCGACCTGACCGACTACCCCAGCATGACCCTGAAGGCGGTGCCGGGACGGCCCGGCGCGTTCTCCAGCGACCTGATCAGCCTCCCCGACGGCACGAAGGCCAGGCTGAACGGCGAGTTCTCCACGCCCTGGCGCACCCTGACCGTGGGCGAGCGGCCCGGCGACCTCGGCGAGTCCCACCTGATCGAGAACCTCAACGACCCCTGCGCGGTCTGCGGCGACACGTCCTGGATCAAGCCCGCGACGTACGTCGGCGTCTGGTGGGAGCTGCAGCGGCGGGCCACCACCTGGAACGCCGGGCCGAACCACGGCGCGACCACCGCGCGGGTCAAGCAGTACATCGACCTGGCCAAGCAGGCGGGCGCCGGGTTCGTGCTGGCCGAGGGCTGGAACACCGGCTCCGGCGGCTCGTGGTCGGGCCAGGACTTCCTGACCCCGCAGCCCGACCTCGACCTCCCCGAGGTGCTGCGGTACGCCAAGGCCAACGGCGTCGGGTTCATCGCGCACAACGAGACCCGGGGCGACGTCGACTACTACGACCGGAACCTGGAGAAGATCTTCTCCAGGTACGAGGCCCTCGGCATCCACTCGATCAAGACCGGCTACGCCACGAAGTACCTGCTCGGCGGCGTCAACCGCAGCCACTACGACCAGGAGGCCGTCCGGCACTACCAGCGGGTGGTGGACGCGGCGGCCCGGCACCGCATCACCGTCGACGCCCACGAGGCGATCAAGCCCACCGGCCTCGCGCGCACCTACCCGAACATGATGACGGGCGAGGGCGTCGCGGGCATGGAGCAGCACAATTACATGGGCGCGGCCGGCAACCCGCCCGCCCAGGCCACGATCCTGCCGTTCACCCGCTTCATGGGAGGGCCCGCCGACTACACGCCCGGCGTCCTCAACGTCACCTGGGACCCGGCCCGCCTCGGGACCCGCGTCCAGACCACCTCGGCCGCGCAGCTCGCCCTGTATCCGACGTTCTTCAGCCCAATGCAGATGCTCGCGGACACCCCGGAGAACTACGCCGCCCACCCCGGGTTCGCCTTCCTGAAGGACATGCCGGCCACGTGGGACGAGACCCGCGTCCTGGACAGCGCGATCGGGGACTACACCACGACGGCCCGGCGGAGCGGCCGGACCTGGTATCTCGGAGCGATCACCGACGAGAACGACCGGACCCTCCAGGTGCCGCTGTCGTTCCTGCCGGCCGGCACGTTCGTCGCGGAGACGTACGCCGACGCGCAGGAGACCACCTGGAAGGGCGACCCGCTGCCCGTCGAGATCCGCAGGACGCTGGTCAGGTCCTCCACCCGGCTGTCGATGTCGCTCGTCGGCGGCGGCGGCCAGGCGGTCAGGCTCAGGCCCGCCACCGCCGGCGACCTCCGCGACCTCTCCCCGTACGCCGCGCCCCGCGCGGACTACGGCTCCGTGGAAGCCTCCCTGGACCAGGGCACTCAGCGGCTCACCGTGAAGGCCCCGCTCACCAACGAGGGCAGCACCGTGGCCGAGTTCCAGGCCCGGGTCTTCCTCGACGGCCGCGCCGCCGGCGAGGCCCAGCGCGTCCGGGTGGCGGGCGGCGGAACCCGGACCGTCGAGTGGACGCTGCCCGCCTCCGAGGTGCCCGACGGGGACTTCGGGGTCGCGGTGGGAACGTCCGGCCCCGATTCCGGCAGGCCGGTCCGCGTGGAGCAGCCGGGCTCGCTGCTCGGACTCGTCCAGGACCTGCGGCGGTCCGGCAAGATGACGCCGTCGGCGGCGGCCGACCTCCAGCCCGCGATCGTCAAGGGTGAGGCCCTGCTCCGCCGCGGCGACGCGACCGGCCGTCTCCTGGCGCTGCAGGGCGTGCGGCTCGCCCTCTACGGGTTCTCCCTCGACGACGTGAGCGCGGAGGCCCGCACCGCGATCGACGGCCGCCTCACGGCCCGGCTCGGCGCACCGGAGGGGCTCCTCTTCCTCGCGCGCAAGGTGCGGGTGGCGACCGACGAGGGGGCCGTCGACCCGGCCCTGTCCGGCAGGCTCGCCGCCGAGGTCAGGACCGCGGTGAACGCCGTGGCCGCACGCGACACGGCGGGGATGAAGGAGGCCCTCGACCGGTTCGACGCCCTGGTGGAGGCCGCGCAGATCACTCCGGACGTCGCGGCCGGCCTGCTCGCCACGAGCCGGGCGCTCGCCGCCGAACCGCGCACGATCGAGGCGGAGTCCGCGCAGCTCGTGAGCGGCGCGTGCCGGCGCACCGACCACACCGGCTACACCGGCACCGGCTTCGTGGCCTGCCTGAAGACCAAGGACAGCGGCGTGCGGTTCCACGCCCCGGTCACCGCCGAGGGCCTCTACACGGTCCGCCTCCGCTACGCCAACGGCATGGGCTCGACGCGGACCATGACGCTCGCCGGCGGGACGCGGTCCGTCCAGCTCCAGCTCCCCGACCTGGGGTCCTGGGACGCGTGGTCGGAGCACCGGGCCGGCCTCCACCTCGCCCCGTCCGCGCCGCTGACCTTCGTCTACGGACCGAACGACAACGGCAACGTCAACCTCGACTCGGTCACCATCGAACCCGAGCTGGGGGTCGTCCAGCGATAACCGGCGTCCCCCCACACCCGGCGGCGCGGGCCGGCGGTGCCCGAAGAGTCCCAGCCGAGACTCCGGACGGCACCGCCGGCCCGCGCCGCGTCAGGGGACGCGGCGGCGCGTGCGGGATCGTCGCGTGTACTCCTGGCCGAGGGCGAAGAGCAGCCAGGTGAGGGCGGTGGCGTCGTCGACGATTCCGAACGGCAGGAAGACGTCCGGGATCAGGTCGACCGGCGAGACGATGTAGACCACCGCGATCACCATCGCGACGATCTTGCCGGTCGAGGTCCGGTAGTAGGCCTGCGCGGCCGCGCCGGGCGACCCGACACGGCGCCGGACGCGCAGCCGCAGGATGCCCGCGACCAGCAGGACCGCGCCGACGGCCATGACGGCGGCCCCCGCCACGGTGAGGTCGACACCGCCGAGCTCACCGTCCGCGGTGAGAGCCGGGACGGCGCCCGCGACGACGAGAAGAAGCCCGAGCCAGACCATGCGCACCTCCGGGGGGACGTGTCCTCCGGTATTGCCGTCTCAGACGCGTTCACTCGGAGGTCGGCGGAACGGTGCGCGCCCCGGGGCCGATCAGTTGAAGCAGTCCTGGTTCTTCAGGCTCAACGCCATCATGGTGACGTGCCCGCGCTCCGCCTCGAACTGGTACAGCGCCCGGTGGTTGCGGGGCGCGGTGACGTCCCAGAAGCCGTGGACGTCGCGACGGACGCCCGGATAGGCGCGCCTGAGCTCGGGGAGCGTGGAGCCGACGTGGACGCCGCGCGGAGTGCGGGCGCCGCGGGGCGGCTGGATCATCGCGACCCCGTACTTCTTGGAGACGTAGACCGACAGGTCGTCGCGGCCTGTGGGGTGGCCCTTCAGGTCGAAGCCGTCGCACCACCGTCCGGTGGACTTGCGGACCAGCATCCCGGTGCGAATCGCGGCCCGCTCGGAACTGCCGATCACCAGAGCACCGTAACCCTGGGAAGTGAGCTGGACGGGTTCGGCGGCGAGCTTGGTCACCGTCCCGGCCATGGCTGGGGCGATGGTGAAGGCGAGGCTGAGGGCGGCGGTCGTGCCGGCGAGGGCCATGGTGGAGAGGCGCATGAGCTTTTCCTGTTCCCGAGTGTTTCCTGGGACGTCGCGGTCGCCTCTCTCCTTCCCGCACGGTGCTCACTTCAATACGGAGCGTGACCAAACCTGCTGTGCCGGAAGGTCAGTGCTGCGTAGCCGCCGGGCCAGTCGACGGAGGAGGAGACGCGCAGGACGTTCAGGCGCAGGAGATGCACAGTGCCGCGGCGGGCCGGGCCGCGAGCCGTCCGGCGCCGATCGGGCGGCCGCAGGACGTGCAGACGCCGTAGGTTCCCGCCGCGAGCCGGTCCAGAGCGCGGTCGAGGTCGTCGAGACGGCCCCGCGCCGCCGCGAGCAGCGCCTCCACGTGGGCTCGCTCGAACCCGAGGGTCGCGCCCTCGGGATCGTGCTCGTCGTCCACGGCCGACAGCCGGGCCGACTCCACGATGCCCTCGCGGTCGCGGTCGAGCGCGCGGACGGCGGCCAGCGTGCGCTCGCGCTCGGCCTCCAGCACCTCGCGCGTCCGCGCCGCTTCCGCATCCGTCCTGTCGCTCATCACTAGGAGAACCCCCCGGCCAGAGTCCACATTCCCCGTCAAGCCGGCGCGGCTACCGAGTCGCCGGTGAGCGGCATTTTCTTAGCACGTTGTCCATTGCGTTTTGCACACTCCCAGAAACCCGTCCATGTCCGGTCGCGTCGTCAGGGGCGGCGGGACGGGGGCGGAGGCCGAGCGGCCTCGTGCACAGCGCCGGACGGCCCGGCGGCGCCGTGGCGGCGGGGCCGTGCCCGCCTCACCCCTGCCGACCTCGGCCGAAAAAAGGCGGCAACCTTCCCCCAACTCCGTGCGTCACACCTAGCGGATCCTTAGCACCACTTATTCGTCACACCGTGAATATGACCCGAGGGGGCGCTATCTACACGGAACAGGCTGGAGCGCCAGCGGAAGAGACATTCACCCTCCAAAAGTCATCTTTCGGGCAATCCGGTCGGGTCATGGTCACTTTCGTGCAGGGCGGGCTGCGGCACGAGGACGCGCTCCTCAGCCACCGCTACGGCCGCGCCGACGACCGCGACGTCCTGCTCAAGACGGCCCTCACGCCCACCGGCGCGAAGTTGCTGCGCCGCGAGGCCGAGGTCTACGACCGGATCGGCGGGCGGCAGGCGTCCGCCGGGCGGATGATCGGCTTCCGGGCGGCGCAGAGCCCCGTGTGCCTGATGGTCACCCGCCGCGGCGTGCCCGTCTCCCGGTGCGACCCGGCGCCCCGGCTCGACGACGTGCAGCTCGGCCGGGCGGCGCGCGACCTGTTCGGCGCGCTCGCGTTCCTCGCCGACCTCGGCTTCGCGCACCGGGCCGTCTCGGCGGACACGGTGTTCTGGGACGGCCGGCGCGTCGAGCTGCACGGCTTCGGGCACGTGGAACCGCTCGGCCCGCCCGAGGCGCTCGCCGGATCCGCGCTCGGCACGCCGACGGGGCTGCCGACCGGCGACGTCCCGGACGTCCAGGCCGCCGCCCACCTGCTGCTGCGGCTCGCCATCGGCTCGCCCGGCGGCGGCACGCCCGCGGCCCTCGTCGCCGAGCTCGCCGAGGTCGACGCCGACCTCGCGCAGGCGCTCGAACCGGCCTTCCACGCCACCGGCGGCCATGCCGTCTCCCCCGGCGAGATCAGGGACCGGCTGTGGCGGAGCCGCCCGAAACCGCCGCCGCCCGGGCACGTCCCGGAGGACCGGCGCGATCCGGCGGCTCCGCCCCGGCGCCCGTCCCCTGGCCAGGCGCCCCCTCACGCGACTCCGCAGGCGTCCCCCCAGGCGGTGCTGCCCGAGACCAGGCCGCGTTCGGCCGTCCGCGACCTGCGGCACGCCGCGGAGGAGAGCGGGCGGGCCGAGTTCCGCGAGCTGCGCCGCCGGCAGCGCGAGTTCCGCCGGAGCCGCCGGACCGCGGCCGAGCCGCCGCGGGCGCGGGTGCAGGCGAGCCCCGTCGCGCCGTCCGGGACGGCCCCGGACGGGACGCCCCCCGGCGGCGCGGGCGTCCTGCTGCTCCTCCTCGTCCTCGGGGTCCTCGCCGTGGCCCTGATCGTCACTGCCGTCCTGCTCGTGAGGTGACCGTGAGCGACCCCGAACCCCCCAGGCCCAAGCTTCCGCCGAAGCTCGACGGCCCGGCCTACCCGCTGCCCGCCGCGAACCCGGATCTGGACCTGGACCCGGTCACGGCCCCGGGCCTGGACGCCCGGCCGAGCGGCGCCGCGCCCGGCGACGCGCCCGCCGGCGCCGCGGCGGCCGGCGGCACCGCGGCCGACGACACCCCCTACGACACGCCCGAGGCGGGGACGAGCCGGGACACCGGCGCGGAGTCCCCGCACCGGCCTCGGGTGCCCGGCCCGCCGGACGGCCCCGACCGCACCATGGTGTGCCCGTACTGCCTGAGCGAGTTCGACTGGAACAGCGCGCCGCTCGTCGACCGCACCGTGGACGGCGAGGAGATCGCGCTGACCCGGGAGTCCGGCGAGAGCGACGTCCGCTGGCGCACCCGGACGATGCACGCCTGGCGGGTCTGCGAGGCCACCGGCAAGGACCACTTCGTGCCCGCGTCGCTCGGCGGCATGACCGTCCTGATCGTCGGGATGGTCGGCACGTCCGGGTCGGGCAAGTCGCACCTGCTCGCGGCGATGACCGAGGAGCTCGACCAGTCCGCGCTGAAGATCTCGCACCGGCTGGACGTGCTGCCGCTCGACCCGCGGCTGCAGCGGGAGCTGTTCGCCAGGAACCGCTTCGACCTGCTGCGCGACCGCAGGCCCCTGCCGGTCACCCGCCGGGCGCTGAGCCCGGAGTTCACCTGCGCCTACCGCATCACCAGCGGGCACACCGGCCGGCAGTACGCGCTGCTGATCTTCGATGTGCCGGGCGAGATCTTCAGCCAGGGCCACACCCGCGACGACACCCCGTTCATGAGCATCGCGGACGGGCTGATCTTCGTGGCGGACGGCACGGAGCTGGACGTCCGGCACGGACGGCACACCGGCGACCCGGGGTTCACCGCGGTGCTCAGCCACATCGACCACGTCCGCGCCGGGCGGGGCGGGGAGTTCCTGCCGCTGCCCGCCGCGCTGGTGATCGCCAAGTCGGACACGCTGCGCGCGTTCAAGGAGGTCGACCGGTGGCTCGACCGCCGGGACGACCTCGAACTCGGCACGGTCGAGGAGGAGTCCGAGGACGCCTACGCGCTGCTGCGCTCGCGCGGCGCGGGGTCGTGGCTCGTCCCGGTCCAGAAGTGCGAGGACGCGACCCTGCACTTCGCGTCGGCGACCGGCGTCGGCGTCGACATGGAGAGCGGCGAGTACCCCGAGCAGTCGTTCCGGCGGCAGCGGGTGCTGCGGCCGCTGCTGTCGCTGCTGGCGATGAAGGGCGTGCTGCCGCGCGAGGTGCTCGGCGTGCCCGCGGACCGGGAGGGCGTGGCGTCATGACGACCGGTCCCCTTCCCCCGTCAGGCCGCGTCGACCAGATCGTCTTCGCCTGGTCGGACCGGCTGCTGGCCGGCGGCCGCGGTCTCGGGCCGGTCGCGACGTCGCTCGGCACCGACGGGCTGCGCGTCTGGAACGAGCGGCTGGCCGGCGGCGACGTCGCCGTCGGGCAGTGGCTGTCCGGCGCGGCCGAGTGCGCGGCGCTCGGCGCGCTGCGGGTCGGACGGCAGGGCGAGCACGGCGCCGCGCTGCGGCTGGTGCCGGCCCGCGACCCGAACGGCCGTCCCTCCCAGCTCGTGCACGCGCTCGTCGGCCCGGCGTCGGTGGTGGACGCGGCGCTGGTGCTCGGCCTGCACCGCTGGCCGGACTGGAGCACGCCGGAGCGCCTCGGCGCGACGCCCCCGGACCTGGAGGCGCTCGACGCGACCGCGCTGTGGGCGCACGCCCGGGCCGGGCTGGACGAGCCGTCGGCGCGCCGCGACGCGCTGGCCGGCCTGCTCGCCGGGGTGCTCTCCGCGCCGTGCGACTCGTACCTGGCCGAGATCTCCCCCGACGACGTCGGCCTGGTCGCCGGGCTCGTGCGCCGGCTCGACGGGATCGCCGGGACGGCTCCGCTGACGATGCTGCTGGGCGCCCAGGTCACCCGTCCCGAGCTGCGGCCCCGGCTGCTGGCCGTCGGCCTGCCGGACGCCAGGAACGGGCGGACGCCGCTGACGACCAAGGGCCGCGCCGACCCCGGCATCGCGCGGGTGGCCGGGCTTCTCGCCGACCTGCCGCCGACGTCGCTGACCCGGCCGCGCGCTCCGCTGACGTCCACCGCGGCCCTCGCGGACTGGGTGGAGGCGGAGCACCAGCGGGCCACCGGCGTCCTCGACCTCGTCGACCGGGCGATCGCGGGCACGCTGGACGAGCCCGCGCGCCGCTACCTCAACGGCCCGGACGGGCAGGAGCGGCTGCGCGCCGACCTGCGCAACGCCGGCATGGCGCAGCTCACCGACCGGCTGCTGCGCTGGACGGAGGCGAAGCCGACCGGGCTGTCCGAGGCCGCCCGGACGCTGCGGCAGATCGCCGCCGAACGGTACCTGGCCGACGCCGGCGAGGACCACGACACCGCCGAACGGCTGCTCCAGGCCGCCCGCCGGATGGGCCTCACCGCGGCGGAGGCGAGGCGCGTCCTCGCGAACTGGTACGCCGGACTGCCGAAGGCCACCTCGGCGGACCAGTACAGCGCCGTGTACTTCGCGATCGGCGCGGGCCTCGACCCCGCGTCCGACGACACCTTCGCGCGGCTCCTCTCCGGCATGAAGGCGGTCACCCTGCTGGACTGGAGCAGGGTGCTGGCGCCGAGCGACCACGTCAAGGCCGCTCCGCACTTCATGCGCGCCGCGTACCGGCAGTGGAGCCGCGGCGACCGGCGCGGCGACGAGGACGTCCGCGCGCTGATGCGCGAGACCGAGATGTTCCACGAGACGATCCACGCCATCGTCTCGGGCTGCGGCCTGCGCACGGAGGACGAGGTCGAGCTGTACCGGACCGTCCTGCACCTGGCGTACGGCGACCCCGTCACGGACCTGGCCCCGGTGCTCGGCGCGCTTCCCGCCGACGCGGAGGCGACGGAGTTCCGGCCGTGGGCGGCGCTCGCCGACGTGCTCGGAGGCGACCGCGCCCACGTCTTCCAGCTGACCGCGCAGGCACGCCGCCGGAAGGCCCCGCCGCCGGTGCTCGAGGAGATGCTGGGCGTCCTGTCCGGCACCGACCTGATCCAGGGGCTGGCCGAGCAGCCCGGGCAGCCGGGCCTCCTCGAACCCGTGTGCCAGGTGGTGGCCAAGCGCAGCCCCACGCCCGCCGAGAAGCGCGCGGCCTGCGACGCGGCGCTGGCCAGGCGGTTCCTCGCCGACCTGGTGGAGAAGGCGTGGCCCGACGAGCCCGACCTGCGGTTCAAGGCGTACACCCTCCTGCTCCGGGCCGTCTACAAGGCCGGTGACCGCTCGAAGGGCGGCGGGCTCACGCCCGCGGAGGTGGACGAGCTGGTGCGGGCCGGCGGCACGGCGCCGTTCCTGCTGACCGTGGTCGCCCACGCGGCGCAGGACGCGGTCGTGCCCGCCCTGCTGCACGCGGCCCGCGGGCAGGCGGCCGACCTCGGCCTCTCGTCCGACATCACCGCGTACACGCTGCGGGGGCCGCACCGGGCCGCCGAGACGCGGACCGCGAGGAGGACGTCCGCCCCGCCGGCGCCCGCCGGCGGGCCGCAGGCGGGGCACGCGCAGCACCCGCACCCGACGCGGCCGGTCGGGGACGGCCCGGCCCGCACCGCGCCCCCGCTCCCCGAGCCGCCGATCCCGCCGCAGCACTTCTCGTTCGACCCGCCGCCCGCGCCCCCGGACCATTTCGCGTCCGGCCCGGAGCAGGAGGCGCCGTACGACGACCGGCACCCGATCGTCGCCTGGATAGCCGACCGCACCGTCCAGGAGTGGGCGATCGCGGTGGCCGGCCTCGGGATCGTCGTCCTGCTCTGCCTCCTGCTGTTCGGCGGCTCGGACGAGACCCCGCCGCCGCGGCCGGCCGCCCCGACCGTGACCGTCACCGTCGCGCCGTCCGCCGCCCCGACGGCCGCCCGGACGACCGGCCCCGAGAAGCCGTCCGGCGAGGGCGGGACGCCGTCCGGCGACGGCCGGTCCCCGCAACCGACGACAGAAAAGACCCCCTGATGGCGCCTGGAGCGACGATCAGCCCCACCGAACCCCTCACCTCCGACGACATCCTGAGCGGCATCAGCGCGCGGTTCCACCGGTACGCCGACCGGGCGCTGCGGGACTCCCCCGGGGAGGCCGCCAGCGGCCCGGCCCTGCTGAAGCGCCTCGCCGACGACCTCGACCCGGCGGGCGGGCCGCCGCCGACCGGCGTCGACCTCGTCGCCGCCTACCCGGCGGACGCGCTGCTGCCCGACCCGGCGCCGCGCCGGTGGCTGGAGACCACGCTGTTCTGGGGCCGGTTCTTCCAGAACGTGCTCGTCTTCGCGCCGATCGTCGTCACCTGGTGGAAGCTGCACGACGCCCTGAACGCCTACGGGCGGGCCCACAGCGAGGGCTCGTTCCTGCTCGGCTGGCAGGCCGGCTCGTTCGACCCCGACCACATCCGGCGCGGCGTCCAGGACTTCGCGCCGCTGTCGGAGACCGCGTGGTGGGTCGTCCTCACCGTCCTCGTCGTCATCGCGTTCACCGCCCTCGTGACCACCTGCGAGAACCTCCTCGACCGTCCGCGCTACGAGGCCGAGCGCGTGCAGATCGCGCAGGACGTCGCGCTCGCCTCGCACCTGCTGTCCGGCTCCCGGGACGGCCAGGTCACCTACCGGGACCTGCAGTCCCTGGTGCAGCGGATGGAGACCAGCGTGGGCGGGCTCATCGGCCGCCTCGCGGGCACCGCCGAGGACGTCCGCGCGGCGCTGGAGGGCAGCACGGGCAAGCGGATCGAGGACGCCGTCCAGACCTGGATCGACAAGGCCGAGTCGCTGGAACGGGCGATCGCGGCCATGCAGGCCCCCGCCGAGACGCTGGAGCGCTTCCGGAAGCTGCAGGACGACATCGCGGCCGGGCAGCGCGAGCTGCGCGCCGAACTGGCCGCCATGGTGACGCAGGTGGAGCGGGCGACGCTCGCCACCACCGACCACGCCGAGGCCGCGCAGCACTACCAGGACGCCGGCAACGCGGTGCTCGCCGACGCGGTCGCCCGCCTCTCCGCCGGCACCGACCGGCTGTCGAAGGCGCTCGAACAGCTGGAGTACCTCGTCGACGACACCCGCGAGTTCGTCGCCTACGTGCGGCACGACGGCGGTGCGCACCGGTGACGGGGCCCGCGCGGGGGCGCGCGTCCCGGCGGGGACGGCGGACCTCCCGGTTCGGCGCGGTGCACCTCGCCGGCTGGCTGTTCGCCGACCTGATGCTCGTGCTGTTCCTCGTCGCCATGGCGGTGCAGCCCCGGGCGGAGCTCACCACCGGCCTGCCGGAGCAGAAGAAGCCGCGGCCGTCCGGGCCGCGCGTCCTCGGCCAGGACTTCTGCGACTTCCTGATCCCGGTGCAGGCCGAAGGGCTCCTGTCCGGCTCCGGCGGGGCCCGCGCCGACCTGCTGAAGAAGGTCGACGAGGCGCTGCGCGGCGAGCACCCGTCCTGGCTGTACGGCGACGAGATGCGGCGCGAGGACGCCCGCCGCGCCTGCCTCCGGCAGCTCGAACAGAAGCTCCAGGTCGGCTTCTTCCTGGCCTACGGGGCGCGGAACGACACCGGCAGCGGAGTCGCCCTCGGCAAGAACGCCGCCAAGGCCGTCAGGTCCGGCAACCCCCGGTTCCGCGAGGCGATCTACCGGGCCGCGTGGACGGGCGGGGAGGGCGACGGCTCCGTCCAGCTCGTCGTCTTCTTCTACCAGAACTGATCGACACAGGGACGTGACGGGGTGACCACCGAAATCGCACTGCTCGAAACGCCGTCCGGCGGGGGGCGCGCGGAGTTCGCGCTGACCCTCGACCAGGGGAGCCGCGTCGGCGCCCGCTACAAGAGCCACTACGGCACGGTCCGGCCCGCCGGCGGCGCCGAGGTCGAGTGCGTCTACAAGGTCGCCACCGGCGCCATGGGGAAGCGCGTGCTCAGCAACGAGGTGGCCGTCTGGGGCGGCCTCCGCATGGA
This sequence comes from Actinomadura sp. NPDC000929, assembly GCF_040492065.1. NCBI lineage: Bacteria > Bacillati > Actinomycetota > Actinomycetes > Streptosporangiales > Thermomonosporaceae > Actinomadura > Actinomadura sp. NPDC000929. The sequence continues at coordinate 16,155 of NZ_JBEUPA010000129.1, forward strand.
GGACGTGCGCGCCGACCAGTTCGGGACGCTGCTCGGCTTCGACGTCGACTCCCCCGACGCCCCGGCCCGGCTGGTGCAGACGCGGCGCGGCCGTCCGCTCGCCGGGACGTCTCCCCTTCCCTCCGAGCGGCTGCGGCGGCCGGCCCACGACCTGTTCACCGCGCTCCGGGTGCTCGCGGACAACGCCTACGCGCTGGGCGAGCTGTCCCCCGGGATGCTCCTGTGGGACGGCAGGGGGCTGCAGATCGCCGACCTGGGCAACGCGGTCGGCCAGCCGGACGACCTGCGGGCGGCGCGGGACGTGCGCGCGGCTGCCGGGCTGCTGTTCTGGCTCGCGTCGGGCGAGGAGTCGTCGTTCGGGCCGGACGGCGCGGGGCCCGCCGACGAGGGCGAGCTGCGCTGGCTGATCCGGCACCACCCCGACCTCGGCATGGTGCTCCGGCCCGTCTTCGACGAGGAGGTCCCGACGGCCGCGGAGGTGCTGGCCCGCATGGAGGGATGGCCGCCCTCCGGCGACACGACGGAGCGGGACGTGCCCGCCGGGCACGACTCCCCCACCGAGCAGGACGCCCCCGAGGACGACGACACGCGGACCGTGGAGATCCACCCCGGCGCCCGTCCCGCGCGGCCCGGGCAGACGAGGCGCACCGCGCAGGCCGGGCCGCCGGAGCGGGCCGAACCGAAGCCGCCGCCTCCGCCGGCGCCCCCGGCGACGGACGCCGGCGCGCGCGCCATCGAGAACTACCGGAGGGAGAAGCAGTGGCTGGGCCAGCGGAGGAACGGCGCGCCCGCGCACCCGTCCAGCGGGTCGGCGCCGTCCTTCCATCGGGCACCTGGCACGGGACCGGGAACCGGACGGCCGGGCGCGCCTCCGGAGGTCGGCGTCCCCTCGCTGCCCCGCGACTTCCCGTTCCGCGTCGGCGACGACGGCAGGCGCAGACCGCACCCCCTGCTGGTGTGGCCCGTGGTGTTCGTCCTGGTCGTCCTAATTCTCCTGGTGGTGTTGTGACATGATCGCCCCGCCCTGGCAGCCCGGCCCCGCCGCGTACCCCGGCCCGGAGCCGCGCGCCCGCACGCTCTGCCCGTACTGCCTGAACCACATCGACTGGTCCGACTACGGCGAGGTCCCGCTCGTCAAGAACACCCCGGACGGGCCGGAGGTGCTGACGCGGGCGCCGGACGAGCCGGAGGTCCGCTGGCGGCACCGGACGCTCGGCGCGATGCGGCAGTGCCACGGCGACGGCGACCCGCACTCCCTCCCGGCCGACTACGGCGACCTGGACCCGCTCATCATCGGGCTGGTCGGCGCCAGCGCGGCCGGCAAGACCCACCTGCTCACCGCGATGATCGCCCAGCTCGAACGGCGCAAGGCCATGCTCGCGCCGGAGCTGCGCATCGAGCCGCTCGACGGGCACCTGCGGCAGCGGTTCTACGAGGAGCGGATCCGGCCGTTCCTGGAGCAGCGCCGCGTCCTGCCCGCCACCCGCCGCACCGCGCGGGCCGAGTTCGTGTACGCGCTGCGCGTGTCCAGCGAGTACACCGGGCGCACCCACGCGGTCGGGTTCTTCGACGTCCCCGGCGAGCACTACCACCGGTACGAGTACGAGGACACCCCGTTCCTCAGCCTCGCCGACGCGATCCTCTACGTCGCGGACGGCCAGCAGCTCCGCACCGGCGACGACTGGAACCCGTGGGTGCCCGACCCCGGCTTCACTCACGCGATCACCCAGCTCCTGCACACCCGGCAGTCCCGCGACGGCCTGCTGCCGCCCGGCGCCATCGTCGTCGCCAAGTCCGACATGCTGGCCGGAGTCGACGGCACCGTCGCGCACTGGCTCGCGCGGGACGACGAGACGGTGCTCGGCGACCTGCGCACCGTCGAGGACGAGAACGAGGCCGCCTACGCGTTCCTGGACCGGCACGGCGCCGAACTGTGGCTGGCGCCGTTCCACTCCGGCTCGCCCACCACGCTCCACTTCGCGTCGGCGTCGGGCGTGCCGCCGATCCCGGAGGAGGGCGTGTTCCCCCACCGCAACTTCCGCCCGACCCGGGTGCTACGCCCACTGCTGTCGCTTTTCAGCGCCACCGGGCTGGTCCCCCGGATCGACACCGAGGAGCCAGGCCAGTACCTGTGAGCCGCCCCGGCGCCCGCCGGGGGCGGTCAGCGCCGGTGCGGGCCGGGCCCGCTCGCGGCGCGCCAGGCGTGTGGCGCCAGGAGCTGCGCCACCACGAGGTCGGCGCGTCCCTCCACGGTGGCGGGGTCGGCCGCCTCCGCGAGCCGCAGCCGGTCCGGCCACCACGGGACCTCGCGCGGCACGGCCGCGGCGAGAGCGCGAACCCGCTCCGCGGCGTCGGCGAGCAGCGTGAGCTCCGCCGCCCACGCCCACAGCATCGGCCACTCCCGCTCGGACGGCAGCTCCGCCGGCGGCCGGCCGGGACGGCCGCGCACCACCCGGCCGCGCAGCCAGCTCAGCTTCCCCTCCGCCCGCGCGACGATCTCCGGGACGTCCGCGTGCACCCGGTCCAGGACGGCGCAGCGCCCCCGGCAGCCGGGATGCCCGCAGCGGTGCCGGGCCGCGTCGGCCAGCACGCCGCCGTCCACGACCTCCCGCAGCAGCTCCCGGTCGGCGGGCCCGCCCCGGGCGAGTCCGAGCAGCCCCGGCGCATCGATCGGACGGCCCTCGTAGCGCGGCGTCACGTCCGGGATGACCTGCGCGGTCAGCCTGATCAGCGCCCGCCGTGCCCGGTCGCCGCCCAGCCCGCGCAGGTACCGCACGTCGGCGGGGTCGGCGCCCTGCCGGACGAGCCAGTCGGCCAGCCGCCCGCCGTTGCCGGCCAGCCAGGCGGCGCCGTCCCGCCAGTTCCGCTCCAGGTCGTCGGCGAGGCCGCGGACGTCCCGGTAGGTGCGGCCGTTGAACCGCGGCGGCCGGTGCTCGTCCGCGACCCACGCCACCACGTGCTCGTACGTCCAGCGCCGCGCCGGGTCGACGACGAGCAGCCCGTCGATGAGCCGCCGCCACTCCGGGTCGGTCACGGCGTCCAGCGCGGGCCGCCGCCCGGCGCGCAGCAGCTCCCGCACCCGCGCGGACGGCGTCCCCTCGTAGGGCGTCCGCCCGAGGAGGAGCTGGTAGGCGATGATCCCGAGCGCCCACCAGGCGGCCGGAGCGCCGCGGCGGCCCCGCGCGGTCTCGGGCGCGGCGTAGGCCCAGGTGGTCAGCAGCCCGCCCGGATCCCGCCCATGGACCCTGACGTTGCGGGCTATTCCCCCGAAGTCACCGATCAGCAGTTCGTAGGGATTCCGGGACCGCACCAGGATGTTGGCCGGTTTCACGTCCGTGTGCGTCAACCCCATCGCGCCCAGCCAGAAGTTGAGGCATTCGGCGAGTTCGGCGACGATCGCCCTCAGTTCCGCGTCGCCGAGCGGAAGGGCGTCGCCGATCAGCGCCTCCAGCGAACCGTGCGCGCAGTACTCCTGCGCCATCCAGCCGACCTCGGCGCCCTCCACGACGAGATTCCCGTAATCGTGGATCCGGGGGACGTGCCTGGTGGCCTCCAGCCGCCCCAGCACAACGAGCTGGTCGGTCTCCAGCCGGGAGTCCCGGTGCACTTTGACGACGACCAGGTCGGCGCCCCCGCACCCGCCGTGGAGCGGCTCCGCCAGATGGACGACCGACTCGGCGCCGACCGCCTCGATCCGGATCGGCCGGAATCTCTCCCGCAATGCCACCGGAAAGTCACCGGCATCCCCGGTAACGCCGCCCAGCCCCAAAGAACGACCCTCTCCCCGTCCGCCCCGTCCCCCGATCCTATGACGGCGGACCGCCCCGAAATGGGTCGTCCGACACCGTTCCCAGCAAATCGCCACAACGGCCGTGCGGCAGCGGGCGGGCGACCTCGTCCTTCCAGCGCGGGGTCGACGCGACGGCCGTCTCGCGGCACGCCGTTGACCACATGATCGACGGCGCGGAAGATGGCCGCCATGGACGCTCCGCGCTTCGTCTGCCTCGACCCTGACGGCACCATCGGCGGCGGCTGGCTGTACGTGGTGGTGGAGGCCGGGACCGGAGTGGTCTACCAGCAGCAGTACGGCGGCAACGTGAACCGGCAGGGGCAGGTGGAGGGCTTCCTGGTGCCGCTGGCGAGCCGTGACGGACTGAGCGCACTGCGCACGCTGTTCGAGAAGGACTTCCGCGGTGCCGGCACCTGGAACCACGCCTGGCCAGCCGATGCGCGAGGCAGGCTGGAGGAGATCATCGAGGCCGTCCGCTACTGGGCCTGCGACGGCAACACCGAGCAGCCGCACGGCCTGAGGTTGGACGAGAGCCGGATGCGCGAGGTCGACGAGGCGTGGGTCCCGGTCATCACCCCGGACGGCCCCGGGGTGCTGGTGTGGCCCAACTCGGACTGAACACCCGGTGACGGGGTTGCCGACTGTACTGACCTGTGGTGGTGAGATTCAGGCAACCCCCTTGGGCTGTGAATTCACGCTAGACGCAGTAAGAGACCATCGTGATCGGGCCTTGGGCCGCCCAGTCAGGAATGATCCAGTCGTGGAAGGACTTTCCTTCCACGAAGGCGCACTGGCTGTAGTTCATGCCGTCGGCATACCGTAGAGAGCGATTTCCCCCGTACAGGGAGCAGTTGTAGCCGACCCCGTGCCAGAAGCCCTCATCGTCTCGGTACACGCGGACCGTCCTGATGCAGGGATCCGCTGCTCCAGCCGTTGCGGCGGTCACGCGGGCGGGTGTGCGGCTGGGCGGGCCGGCGGCGGTCGTCGCGCCTGCCGGGACGGCCGCCAGGACCAGCACGGCCCCGGCCAGGGCCGCCGGAGCGGTGTACCGGCGGCTTCCTGCACCGCGGGCGGGGGAACTGGTGACGAGCTCGGAGCGTGCGGTGAGGTCACGGTTGGCTCTGCGCATCATGGTCTCCGTCGTGATTCGGGTTCGATCCAGACGCTGCCACGCTCCCCCAGGGCGCTATCGCCCCGGTCACTTCCTGGTCACCCCGCATCGTCTTTGGCCGCTCCGGGGTGGCTCGTTCACTGCACCTGTGCCCGTGTGGTCCTGTCGGCGAGGTGGTTCCCGATGATCCAGCCCATGCCGAAGGCGGAGAGCAGCCCGTTCCCGGACAGGTAGCCGTCGGAGTGGGGGCCCGCCAGGCCGCAGGCGGTGCCGCCGCCCGCGTACAGGCCGGGGATCGGCGCGCCCGCCTCGTCCAGGACGCGCCCGGACGGGTCGATGACCAGCCCGCCCTGGGTGGCGAGCAGGCCGTGGGTCACCCAGGCGAGATGGTACGGAGCGGTGAGCCGTCGCCGGCCGGGCAGCGGGGCCAGGGCGCGATCGGCCTGGTCGGTCGTCAGGTGCAGGGAGGCGGCGAGTTCGCCGAGGGTGGCACGGTCCAGGACGGCGCCGGCGGCGAGGCACTCGCGCATCATCTCCGACTCGCGGGTGGCGGCCATCGCGGCGGCGTCCCAGATCATCGCGGCTCGTTCGCCGGGCTGCCGCCGCAGGACGCCCGCCATGGACGAGTAGCCCTTGGACTCCTCGTCGACGAAGCGCTCGCCGTCGAGGTTGACCAGGACGGCGCCGTTGAACGGCAGGGCAGGCGACACGCGGGTGCCGTGGTCGACGACGACGAGCCCGGACCGCAGGCCGGCGCCCATGTTCCGCAGCCGGGCGCCCAGCCGCATGGCCCACGGCAGGGCGTCGCCGGTGGAGGTGGAGACACCTCCGTAGAAGGGCGTGCCGAGGTGCGGCAGATGCTGCTCGACCAGGGCCTCGTCGGCCGCGAAGCCGTCGGCGGCGAGGACGACGGCACCGGCCCGGACGCGTTGCAGGGCGCCGTTCTGGGCGACGACGACGCCGGTGACCTCGCCGTCCCGCGAGACGAGGTCGACGGCGCGGGCCTCGTCGACGAAGGCGGCGTTGTCGCGGGCCGCGAGCAGGGCGCGCAGGTGCCGCATGAGCCGGGCGCCGCCGAGGCGCCCGGTGTCGGTGTGCAGGCGCGGGGCGGTCATCCCGGCGCGGGGCATGTCGGTGCCGATCTCGATCGGGTAGCCCGTGTCGGCGAGCCACTCCACGATCCGCGGGGCGGCGGCGCACAGGGCCTCGACCACCGGGCGCCACTCCTCGTCCCCGCTGGCGCGCAGGATGTCCTCGGCGTGCCGTCGCGGCGAGTCGTCGATGCCCGCGGCCGCCTGGAAGCGGGTGCCTCCCGCGGCGAGGGAACCGGACGAGATGGCGGCGTTGCACCCCTCGCGGGCGGACCTCTCGAAGACGGCGACGACGAGGCCGGGGTCGCCGGCGGCGCGCAGGGCGGTCATCACGCCGCAGGCCCCGCCGCCGACGACGGCGACGTCCACCTCGATGTCCCAGGTCACGCGAGGGTCCCGTCCGTGCCGTAGAAGCGGCGCGCGGCGTCGATCAGCGGGCGCGGCGGGCGCGCGCCGTAGAAGCCGGTCCGCGCCGGGGCCAGTCCGGTGGCGCGGTACTGCGCGGCGCGCAGCTCCGCGACGCGGACGCAGGTGCCGAGGGAGTCGAGGACCGGGACCTCGTCCACGCGGGACAGGCCCTGGTCGGCGAGGAACACGTTCAGCGGCCCCTCCCCCGGGACGATGACGTTCGCGCCGGCCTCGATCGCCTCGCGCGCGGCGCGGACGAACGCGTCCAGCAGCGGCTCCGGGTCGGCGTACGCCGCCATCACGTCGGTGAACTCCGCCTCGACCTGCACGATCGGGCCGACGAGCCCGTCCAGCCGGTAGTTGCGCAGGTTGCGCCGGAGCTGCGGTTCCAGGGCGGCGATGAAGTTGACGATCCCGACGCGGTCCCCGAGCGCCGCCGCCATCAGCACCGACGTCTGACCGAAGGCGACCACGGGGATGTCGACGACCGTGCGGACCTCCTCGTACGCGGTGTCCGGGATGGTCGCGATCAGGAAGGCGTCGTAACCCTCGTCCTGGGCGCGCAGCGCCGCGTGCACGAACTGCTCCCTGTGCAGGCCGGCGAGGTAGGCGTAGCCGATGTGCGTCCCGGGATAGTCGGACGGGTAGGTGCCGGGCCTCATGCCGTGGAGGTCGATCGCGGTGCCGGGCGCCGCCTGCGACCGCAGGTGGCGTGCCAGCGCGTCGCGGTAGTGCGGGACGTCGTCGAGGACGGTGAAGGACTGGTGCCAGATCCGCATGTTCACACCACCGCCGCGGCGCGGGCGGCGTTCGCCCCGGCGATCCGGCCGAACGTCGCGCCGCGGAGCACCGACGTCGAGCCGGTGTAGTTCGAGTAGTACAGCCCGGTCAGCTCGCCCGCCGCGTAGAGGCCGTCCATGGGGCGGCCGTCGCGGTCGACGACCTCGGCGGCGGAGGTGGTCTTGAGGCCGCCGAAGCTGAAGACGTTCGCCGCCATGATCGGGTAGGCGGCGAACGGCCCCTCGGCGACGGGCCGGCTCCAGTTCGACTTCGGGACGTCCAGCCCCGCCGTCGCGAGGCCGTCGGGCCGGGCGTGGTCGAAGCCGTCGGAGGGAGGGCAGGCCGCGTTGTAGGCGTCGATGGTCGCCTCGACGGCCGCGGCGGGCAGGTTCAGCCGCCGCGCGAGGTCACCGACGGTGTCGGCCGTCACCGGCGGGACATCGGTGCGGACGCCCGCCATCAGGTTCGGCACCGCGAGGCCCCGCTGGTCGAGGACGACCCAGGCGACGCCGCCGGTCTGGGCCTGGACGGCGCGGGTCGTCCGCTCGTACCAGGCGTCGACGGTGCCGCGGGCCTCGTCGACGAACCGCCGCCCCTCCTTGTTGATCAGGACGCCGTAGGGGAAGCAGAAGATCGCGGCCTCCGGCTCGCCGCTGCGCGGGTCGACCGGCTCGGCGTGGAACAGGGCGAAGTTCCCGGCGGTGGCGGCGCCGAGCGCGAGCGCCATTTCCAGGCCTTCTCCCTTGTTGTAGTTGCCGCCCTTGGCGACGGGCCGGCAGGTCAGCGCCCGGTCGCCGTGGTAGCGGGCCATCAGCTCGAAGTTGCCCTGGTAGCCGCCGCTGGCGAGGACGACCGCGCCCTCGAACGCGGCGGGGCCGTCCGGGGTGTGCGCGACCACGCCGCCGACGCCGCGGCCGGAGGGGACGAGGCGGCGGGCCGTGGTCGCGAAGTGGAACTCCACGCCGAGCCCGCGCGCGGCCTCCCCCATCGTCTCGACGATGGCCAGGCCGCCGCCGACCGGCGCCATCCGGGTGGTCGACCGGGTGAGGAACGGGGTCGGCACGAAGTCGAACCGGACGCCGTGGCGGGTCATCCAGCGCAGGGTCGGCGGCGCGTTCTCGGCCAGCGCGGCGACGTAGTCCGGGTCGACGGTGTGGGTGGCGCGGTACAGGGCGCCCTGCCGCCGCGGCGGGAGGGCCGCGTCGTTGACGATGGACGGGTCGGGGTGCCCCATGAAGTCGTCGACGAGGGCGTCCTCGAAGCCGTCCGCGACCTCGTCGATCGACTTCATGCGCAGGAAGGCCTCGGTGTAGCGGGTGTTCCCGCCGGTCTCGGCCTCCGGGGAGCGTTCCAGGAGCGCGACGCGGGCGCCGTTCTCGGCCGCCGAGACGGCGGCCGACAGGCCCGCGACCCCGCCCCCGACCACCACGACGTCGTAGCGGTGCGTCTGTTCGGTCATGACGGCGTTCCTCTCAGAAGGCGAGCTCGGCGGAGCCGATCACTGACCCGAACAGCGGCAGCATGTTCGTCACGGAGAACTCGTGGAAGTCCGGGCGGAAGGAGGCGCACATGTCCTCGACCACGGTGACCTGGAGGCCGGAGTCGGAGGCGTGCCGGGCCGCCGACTCGACGACCAGGTTGGTCGCGACGCCGCCGAGCACGACCTCGGTGACGCCCTCGGCGGCGAGGACGTCCCGCAGCGGGGTCCCGACGAACGGGTCGACGCAGCCCTTGTCGACGACGGGCTCCCCCGCGACCGGCGCCAGCGCCTCGACGATCCGCGCCTCCGGGGAGTCGGCGAGCATCGCGCGCTGCTCCTCGTAGGGGGCGAAGCGGGGCAGCCGGTTGGTGCGGAGGCGGTAGGACGGGTCGAAGGCGAGCCGGACGTGGACGACGAGCGTTCCGGCGGCGCGGGCGGCGTCCAGGACGCGCCCGGCCGTCGCGAGGACGCCGCGTTCGGCGATCTGCGCGGCGAGCGGCGGCATGCGCAGGTGCGGGCCCTCCTCGCAGAGCGCGACCTGGTAGTCGAGCATGAGCAGGGCCTTGGTGCTGGTCATTCGGAGTCTCCTCGGAGGGGTCGGGCTACCAGGCGGACCAGCCGCCGTCGACGTACACGACCTGGCCGGTCATGTACGAGGCGGCGGGTCCGGCGAGCAGCAGGAGGGGGCCGGCGAAGTCGGTGGCCGGGTCGCCGAGCCGGCCGAGCATGGTGCGCTCGCCGAACCACCTGAGCCGGTCGGGGTCCGCGCCGAGCGCGGCCGTCATCTGGGTGGGGTAGAAGACGCCGGGCGCCAGGCAGTTGACGTTGACGCCGTGCGGGCCGAGCTCGGCGGCCAGCGCCCGGGTCACGTTCACGACGCCGGCCTTGGACGAGTAGTACGCCGACTCGGGGACGGGACCGACGCGTTCGGCGTAGACGGTGGTGAGGTTGACGATGCGGCCGCCCGAGCCCTGCCGGGTCAGCGCCTTCCCGGCCTCGCGGCCGACCAGCCAGGTGCCGGTGAGGTTGACCCGCACGACCCGCTCGAACTCCTCGACCGAGGTCTCGTCGTAGGGCTTGCGGAGCATGACGCCCGCGGCGTTCACCACGACGTCGAGCCGCCCGTGCTCGGCGATGACGTTGCCCAGAAGCGCGGCGACGGACGCCTCGTCGGTCACGTCGACCTCGTGCGCGCTGGCGCCGCGGCCCTGCGCGGCGGCCGGGTCGCGGGCCGTGGCGGCGAGGTCGGCGGCGCGCGACGGAAGTTCGTAG
>NZ_JBEUPA010000130.1:0-25254 GCF_040492065.1 Actinomadura sp. NPDC000929
AGCGGCGTCCCCGTCGGCCAACCGCGCCCGTCGCATCCATGCACGCGCACGGGCAACGTCAGTCCTCGTCCGCTCCGGTGGAGCCCGTCCCGCCGGAGGCGTCCTCGCCGCCGGAGGTGATGCCGGGGCCGGAGTCCTGCGCCGCCAGCAGATCCCCGATGCGCGCCGCGGACAGCCGCTTGAACAGCCGGTGCTCGCGGTTGCGGTCGAGGACCGCGACCTCCAGCGAGGTGGCCTCCAGGTGCCGGTCGGAGTCCTGGGCCTCCAGCGCCCGCACCGCCGTGCGCAGGGCGTCCTCCAGCGAGGAGCCCTCGCGGTAGCCGTCCTTCAGCGACTGCGCCACCGCCTCGGCCTGCCCGCCCATGGCGACGTAGCCGTGCTCGTCGGCGACCGAGCCGTCGAACGTCAGCCGGTAGATCTGGTCGGTGTCGGCGTCCTCGCCCACCTCCGCGACGACCAGCTCCACCTCGTACGGCTTGTTGGTCTCGGTGAAGATCGTGCCGAGCGACTGCGCGTACACGTTCGCCAGGCCGCGCGCCGTCACGTCGCGGCGGTCGTACTGGTAGCCGTTGATGTCGGCGTAGCGGACGCCCCCGAGCCGCAGGTTCTCGAACTCGTTGTACTTCCCCACCGCCGCGAACGCGATCCGGTCGTAGATCTCACTGATCTTGTGCAGCGCCCGCGACGGGTTGTCCGCCACGAACAGGATGCCGTCGTCGTACTGCAGCACCACGACACTGCGGCCGCGCGAGATGCCCTTGCGCGCGTAGTCCGCCTTGTCCTTCATCTGCTGTTCGGGCGACACGTAGAACGGCATGGACACCGGTCTGGATCCCTTCTATCGCAGCGGGGCGGTCGGACCGCCCGGCGAGTCGTAACGTGCGTCGACGACGGCCTGCGCCAGCGCGCCCACCTCGTCCTCGCCGAGCCGGCGGTACCCGTCCGCCGTCACCGACGCCACCACCGGGAAGATCCGGCGCGTCAGGTCGGGCCCGCCCGTCGCCGAGTCGTCGTCGGCCGCGTCGTACAGCGACTGGACGCACACCAGCGCCGCGTCCTCCGCCGACAGGTCGGGCCGGTAGAGCTTCTTCAGGGCGCCGCGCGCGAAGACCGACCCCGAGCCGATCGAGTGGAAGTCGCGCTCCTCGTAGCGGCCGCCCGCCGGGTCGTAGGAGAAGATCCGCCCCTCGTCCCGCTCCTCGTCGTAGCCCGCGAACAGCGGCACCACCGCCAGGCCCTGCATCGCCATCCCGAGGTTCTGCCGGACCATCGTCGCCAGGCGGTTGGCCTTGCCCTCGACCGACAGCGTCCGGCCCTCGCGCTTCTCGTAGTGCTCCAGCTCGACCTGGAACAGCCGGACCATCTCGATCCCGATCCCGGCCGTGCCGGCGATCGCGATCGCCGAGAACTCGTCGGCCCGGAAGACCTTCTCGATGTCGCGCTGCGCGATGACGTTGCCCGCCGTCGCCCGCCGGTCGCCCGCCATCACCACCCCGCCGGGGAAGCCGACCGCGACGATCGTCGTCCCGTGCGGGATGTCCTCGCCCGCCCGCGAGGACGGCGGCGTCCGCCGGCCGGGCAGCAGGTCCGGGGAGTACGCCCCGAGGAACTCCGTGAACGACGACGTATCCGGGCTCGCGAACAACCCCGGCAGACGTCCGGTGTGCGAATCGTGGGACGCCACGCGACTCCCTTCCCCTCCACCATTGCGCCGGCTTCGGCAATCTCACCGGCGCGGACTCTACGACCCTACTGTTCAAGGTCGCCCGCGCGCATGCCGCCCGATCACCGGTCCGATCAGCCCACGGCGAACCGCCGCGCGCGCCACGCGCGCCGCGCACGGGCGCGAACACACGAACATGGGCGGGCCGCCGCGGCCCACCCATGTCCTCACTGCCGTGTCAAGTTGGAGTTCCGTCCCGGAGAAACGGCGATTCCGTTACATGGCCGATCCGCCCGATTCGGGGTTCACTGTCCGCCCTTTTGGATGTAGGCGCGGACGAAGTCCTCGGCGTTCTCTTCCAGCACCTCGTCTATTTCGTCCAGGATCGAGTCCACGTCGTCGGTGAGCTTCTCCTGGCGCTCCTGCACGTCCTCGGTGGTCGTGGCCTCGGTCTCCTCGACCTCTTCCGTGCGCCGGGTGGTCTGCTTCTGACCGCCGGTGTCCTTCGTGGCCATTCCGTACCTCCGCTCTGCCGGTGCCTCCGACCCTATCTCCGATCTTCGACGGTGCGCGGAACTCTCGGGTCCGTTTCGCCGTCTCCGCCCGGGGGCCGGGGGCATGCTCGGGTTATCGCCGGTCCACCGCCCAGCGAAACGGGCAATCCCTCCACGAAACCGGCCCGTTACCTGGCATGGCCGGACCGGCGGCGGCGCCGGCCGTCTCAGACGGTCCAGCCGTCCAGCCGGGCCGCGGAGGGCCCCTCCGGGCGCGTGTGCCGCGCCCTCGCCGCGGTTCAGCCCTGGCCGGTCAAAGTGGCCACGAGGTCCGCGGCGGTGCGGCAGCGGTCCAGCAGGGCGCCCACGTGCTGCTTGGTGCCCCGCAGGGGCTCCAGGGTGGGCACGCGCTGCAGCGACTCCCGGCCGGGGACGTCGAAGATGACCGAGTCCCAGGAGGCCGCGGCGACGGACTCGGCGTACTGGCGCAGGCAGCGGCCCCGGAAGTAGGCCCGGGTGTCCTCGGGCGGGTCCTCGACGGCGGCCTCGACCTGCGCCTCGGTGACGACCCGGTCGATGCGCCCGCGCTCCACCAGGCGGTTGTACAGGCCCTTGTCGGGCCTGATGTCGGTGTACTGCAGGTCGACGAGCTGCAGGCGCGAATGGGACCAGTCGAGGCCGTCGCGGCTGCGGTACCCCTCCAGCAGGGACAGCTTGGCGACCCAGTCGAGCTCGCGGGACAGCTGCATCGGGTCGTCGCCGAGGCGGTGCAGGACCGACTCCCAGCGGTCGAGGACGTCCCTGGTCATCTCGTCGACGTCCGCGCCGAACCGGTCCTCGACGTACTTGCGCGACTGCTCCAGGTACTCCATCTGGAGCTGGACCGCCGTCATCTTCCGGCCGTCGCGCAGCGTGAGCAGATGCTTGCAGGACGGGTCGTGCGAGACCGCCCTGAGCGCGGCGACGGGCATGTCGACCGAGAGGTCGACGGTGAGGAAGCCGTCCTCGATCATGGCGAGGACGATCGAGGTGGTGCCGAGCTTGAGGTAGGTGGACAGCTCGGCCATGTTGGCGTCGCCGATGATGACGTGCAGCCGCCGGTACTTCTCGGGGTCGGCGTGCGGCTCGTCGCGGGTGTTGATGATCGGCCGCTTGAGGGTGGTCTCCAGCCCCACCTCCACCTCGAAGAAGTCGGCGCGCTGGCTGATCTGGAAGCCGTCGCCGCGCCCGTCCACGCCGATGCCGACGCGGCCTGCGCCGCAGACGACCTGGCGGGAGACGAAGAACGGGGTGAGGTGCCGGACGATGTCGGCGAAGGGCGTCTCGCGGCGCATGAGGTAGTTCTCATGGCAGCCGTAGGAGGCGCCCTTGTTGTCGGTGTTGTTCTTGTAGAGCTGGATGGGGTGGGTGCCGGGGACGAGCGCGGCGCGGCGCGCGGCGTCGGCCATCACGCGCTCGCCCGCCTTGTCCCAGATGACGGCGTCGAGCGGGTTGGTGCACTCGGGCGCCGAGTACTCGGGGTGGGCGTGGTCGACGTACAGCCGGGCGCCGTTGGTGAGGATGACGTTGGCGAGGCCGAGGTCCTCGTCGGTGAGCTGCGTCGGGTCGGCGACCTCGCGGGCGAGGTCGAAGCCGCGGGCGTCCCGGAGGGGGTTCTCCTCCTCGAAGTCCCAGCGGGCCCTGCGGGCCCGTGCCGCCGACGCCGCCAGGTAGGCGTTGACGACCTGGGAGGAGGTCACCATCGCGTTGGCCCCTGGCTGCCCGGGTACGGAGATGCCGTACTCGGTCTCGATGCCCATCACCCGCCGAACACTCATATCGTCGAGCCTATCGGGGCCGGGAGAGTGGAGCCATGGGGCCCGCTGTTCGCGGCCCGCGTGGCGCGGCACGCCCGCGCGGCGGCCCCTGCGTGCAGGGGGCCGCCGCGCGGGTGCGTCATCGTCGGGGGCTACAGGTACTGGCCGGTGTTGGCGACGGTGTCGATGGAGCGTCCGGCCTCGGAGCCCTTGGTCCCGGAGACCAGCGTGCGGATGTAGACGATCCGCTCGCCCTTCTTGCCGGAGATGCGGGCCCAGTCGTCGGGGTTGGTGGTGTTGGGCAGGTCCTCGTTCTCACTGAACTCGTCGACGCAGGCGGCCAGCAGGTGGCTGACCCGCAGGCCCTTCTGGCCGGTGTCGAGGAACTGCTTGATGGCCATCTTCTTGGCCCGGTCGACGATGTTCTGGATCATCGCGCCGGAGTTGAAGTCCTTGAAGAACAGGACTTCCTTGTCGCCGTTGGCGTAGGTGACCTCCAGGAAGCGGTTCTCCTCGCTCTCGGTGTACATCCGCTCGACGGTGCGCTGGATCATCGCCTCGACGGTGGCCTCGGTGGAGCCGCCGTGCTCCTTGAGGTCGTCGGGGTGCAGCGGGAGTCCGTGCAGGATGTACTTGGAGAAGATGTCCTTGGCGGCCTCGGCGTCCGGCCGCTCGATCTTGATCTTGACGTCCAGTCGGCCGGGCCGCAGGATCGCGGGGTCGATCATGTCCTCGCGGTTGGACGCGCCGATCACGATGACGTTCTCCAGGCCCTCGACGCCGTCGATCTCGCTGAGCAGCTGAGGGACGATGGTGTTCTCGACGTCGGAGGAGACCCCCGAGCCGCGGGTGCGGAAGATGGAGTCCATCTCGTCGAAGAACACGATGACCGGGGTCCCGGCGGACGCCTTCTCGCGGGCCCGCTGGAAGACCAGGCGGATGTGCCGCTCGGTCTCGCCGACGTACTTGTTCAGCAGCTCGGGGCCCTTGATGTTGAGGAAGAAGCTCTTCCCCTCCTGGCCGGTCTTCTCCGCGACCTGCTTGGCGAGCGAGTTCGCGACGGCCTTGGCGATGAGCGTCTTGCCGCAGCCGGGCGGACCGTAGAGCAGCACGCCCTTGGGCGGCCGGAGCTGGTGCTCGCGGAACAGGTCGGCGTGCAGGTAGGGCAGCTCCACCGCGTCGCGGATCATCTCGATCTGCGATCCGAGGCCGCCGATCTCGTTGTAGGAGATGTCGGGGACCTCTTCGAGGACGAGCTCCTCGACCTCCGCCTTGTGGATCTTCTCGTAGGCGTAGCCGGACCTCGGCTCGAGCATGAGGGAGTCGCCCGCACGCAGCGGGACTCCGCGCAGCGGCTCGGCGAGCTTGACCACGCGCTCCTCGTCGGCGTGCGCGATGACCAGGGCGCGCTCGCCGTCGTCGAAGAGCTCCTTGAGCATGACGACCTCGCCCTGCTCCTCGAACCTCAGCGCCTCGACGACGTTGAGGGCCTCGTTGAGCATGACCTCCTGGCCGCGCTGCAGTTCCTCGACGTCGACGGCCGGGCTGACGTTGACGCGCAGCTTGCGCCCGCCGGTGAAGATGTCGACCGTTCCGTCGTCGCGGGCGTCCAGGAAGACGCCGAACCCGGAGGGTGGTTGTGCGAGCCTGTCGACCTCCTCCTTGAGCGCCACGATCTGTTCGCGAGCCTCTTTGAGGGTCGCGACGAGACGCTCGTTCTGACCGGTTACGGCGGCCAGGTTGGCCTGTGCCTCATGGAGGCGTTCTTCCAGCACACGTACTTGGCGCGGGGACTCCGCGAGCTTGCGGCGCAGCACGGAGATCTCCTCCTCCAGGAAGGAGATCTGCGTCTGGAGGTCCCTGACCTCCTTTTCGTGCTGCGCCCTGCGCGCCCCTGCATCGTCACGAGCGGCCACGCCCCGCCACCTCCTCACGAAGAGAGCCGACGACCTACTGAGACCCTACCTATCTGGAGGGCTTCCGTAACCTGCCCATTCGGTGTTCGTGTCGTGCGGGGGTCTTCCGGGAGGGTTGGCAGGGGTCCCGTGGAGGTGGCGCGGGTCGAGCCCTTACGACGTCCGGACCTGCGGGTTCGGCACGCCGGGCGTGTCGTGGCACGGCGTTTGCCGAGTCCGGTGGCGGGGCGCCGGAGGAATGTGATCTAGGCCTCGGCCGGGACCCCGGGCGCGGCGTCCGGGGCGGGGGCGACCTCGGAAGCGGCTCCGGAAGCGGCCCCGGACGGGGGCGCGGCGTCGCCGGGCGCGGGATGGGCGCCCTTCGCGGGGCGGCGGCGCCGGGCGGGCGGGGTCACGCCGTCGGCGAGGCGGCGCGCGGTGACGAGGAAGCCGGTGTGGCCGACCATGCGGTGGTCGGGGCGGACGGCGAGCCCGTCGACGTGCCAGGAGCGCAGCATGGTCTCGAAGGCGTAGGGCTCGGCGAACCGGCCGTGGGAGCGCAGGTCCTCGACGACCCGCGACATCTGGGTGGTGGTGGCGATGTAGGCGCAGACCATGCCGCCGGGCACGAGGGCCTTGGCGACGGCGTCGAGGGTCTCCCAGGGCGCGAGCATGTCGAGGACGACGCGGTCGACGTCGGTCTCGGCGAGGGCGTCCTCCAGGGAGCCGACGGTGAGGCGCCAGGCGGGGTGGGGCCCGCCGAAGAACTTCTCGACGTTGGCGCGGGCGATGTCGGCGAAGTCGGGCCGGCGCTCGTAGGAGGAGACGAGGCCGTGCTCGCCGACGGCGCGCAGCAGGAAGCAGGTGAGGGCCCCGGACCCGGCGCCGGCCTCGACGACGCGGGCCCCCGGGAAGATGTCGGCCATCGCGATGATCTGGGCGGCGTCCTTGGGGTAGACGACGGCGGCGCCGCGCGGCATGCGGAGGGTGAAGTCGGCGAGCAGCGGGCGGAAGGCCAGGTACTCGATGCCGCCGCTGGACCGGAAGACGCTCCCCTCGGGGCTGCCGATCATCTCGTCGTGCGGGATCGAGCCCTTGTGCGAGTGGTAGACCTTGCCGGGCTGGAGGGTGATGGTGTTGATCCGGCCCTTGGGGTCGGTGAGCTGAACCTGGTCGCCGGGGCGGAACGGGCCGTGCGGGATGCGGCCGGGCGAGGGGGCGGGGCCGTCGGGTCGGGGTTCGCTCATGGAGGTCAAGGCTAGCGGCGCGCGCGGGCAGGTCGGGCCGCCGCTGCGGCCCGCGGGGGCGGTCAGATGCCGGCGAAGGCGCGGTCGACGTCGGCGACCGCGAGGACGCCGTAGACGCCTCCGTCGGGCTCCACGAGCAGGTACTCCGAGGCGGGCGCGCGGCGCAGCGCCTCGACGAGCTCCTCGCCGGACAGGTCGGCGGCCAGCTGCAGCCCGTCGTCGATGCCCCGCGACAGCTCGCCCACGCTGACCCAGGGGCGGCGGTGCTCGGGGGTCGCGGTGACGGCCTTCTCGCTGACCAGGCCGAGGGGCCGGCCGTCGTGGTCGGCGATGACGATGGCGCCGGCGTGGTCCTCGCGGGCGCGGCGGACGGCCTCGGCGAGCGGGACGTCGGCGGTGACGAGGGTGGCGCGGCGGGCGAGGCGGCGCGCCGACAGCAGCGGGATGCGGTCGCGGACGCGCTCGGCGCGGATCGACTGGGTGGCGCCGACCCAGATGAACGAGGCGACGAGGGCCGACCAGAGCAGGGCGAGCCAGCCGATGCCGCCGCCCTCGCCGGTGTTGTAGGTGGCCAGGTAGGCGCCGGCGACGAGGCAGGCGATGGCGACGCCGCGGCCCACCCAGCCGGCGAAGACGCCGCCGCTGCGGCTGCGTCCGGTGACCTTCCAGACGACGGCGCGCACGAGGCGGCCGCCGTCCAGCGGGAGGCCGGGCAGCAGGTTGAACAGCCCGACCAGGAGGTTGGCGAAGGTGAGGGCCTCGACGAGCAGCAGCGCGACGTCGGGCAGGGGGACGACGGCGTGGACGAGCAGGCCGAGCCCGGCGAGGACGAGGTTGACCAGCGGCCCGGCGAAGGCGATGAGGAACTCGCGGCCGGGGGTGGGGGCCTCGCGCTCGATGGAGGTCTCCCCGCCGAGGATGTGGAGGGTGACCGAGCGGACGGGCAGGCCGAAGGCGCGCGCGGTGACGGCGTGGCTCAGCTCGTGGACGAACACCGAGCCGTAGAGCAGGACGGCGTAGGTGAAGGCGACGAGGTAGCTGAGCGGGCGGCTGACGACGCCGTCGACCTGGCCCTCGAACATGACGGTGACGAGGACCGCGACCAGGAACCAGCTGGGCGAGACGTAGACGGGCACGCCGAACAGGCGGCCCATGAGCAGGCCGGGGCGTGCGGGGCGGTCGTCGGGACCGCGGCCGCCGGCCGGGGTCCTGTCCTCGGTCGGGGGCGCGCTGTGTGTCACGCCACCGATGCTACGGCCCCGGCGGTGGTGCCGGTCCCCCGCCGGGCGCGCGGCGGCGGTGCGGGATTTCCGTCGGGGGTGTCACCTACGCTGCTGTGCCATGACGACGACCGAGGCGGGCAGCACCGAGGCGGGTGGCATCGAGCCGGGAGGGATCGGAGCCGGGGGCGGGGCGTCGGTGCCGCCCGCGCGCACGGGCGAGTCGGGCGGAGGCGCGGGGGACGCGCCGGTCGTGGTCGGGTCGCTGTCGCCGTCGCGGGCGGGCGACTTCATGACGTGCCCGCTGCTGTACCGGTTCCGGGTGATCGACCGGATCCCGGAGCGGCCGAGCGCCGCGGCCGTGCGGGGCACGCTGGTGCACGCCGTGCTGGAGCGGCTGTTCGACCTGCCGACCGGGGCGCGCACGCCGGAGGCGGCGCTGGAGATGCTGGCGCCGGAGTGGGACCGGCTGCTGGAGGCCGAGCCGGAGCTGGCGGAGCTGTTCGGCGGCGACGGCGGCGAGGCCGAGCACGCCGAGTGGCTGGGGCAGGCGCGCCGGATGGTGGAGCGGTACTTCTCCCTCGAGGACCCGCGCCGGCTGGAGCCGGCCGAGCGCGAGCTGTTCGTGGAGACGGTCCTCGACTCGGGGCTGAAGCTGCGCGGGTACATCGACCGCGTCGACGTGGCGCCCAGCGGCGACGTGCGGATCGTGGACTACAAGACCGGGACGGCGCCGCGGGCCGACTTCGAGGCGCGGGCCCTGTTCCAGATGAAGTTCTACGCGCTGGTGCTGTGGCGGCTGCGGGGCCGGGTACCGCGGCTGCTGCAGCTGATGTACCTGGGCAATGGCGAGATCCTGCGCTACGAGCCGGACGAGGCCGACCTGCGCGCCACGCAGCGCAAGGTGGAGGCGCTGTGGCAGGCGATCCGCCGGGCGATGGACACCGGTGAGTGGCGGGCGCGCACGGGGCGGCTGTGCGACTGGTGCGACCACAAGGAGCGCTGCCCGGAGTTCGGCGGCACTCCCCCGCCGCTGCCCGCGGCGCCGGTCGACCGCCCCTCCCCCGCCGACCTGGAGGAGGCACGGCGGGCGGACGCGCGCGCCGGTGCGGGGGCGCGGGAGCACGACGATCTCTAGTGCCGCCCCCGGCGCGGCCGGGTCATCCTTGGGGAGGACCGCGGATCCGCGTGCAGGAGGGCTCGGGACCTGCTGCGGCCTCCTAGGGTGAGTGTCGTGTCACCCCGCATCCGTGGTCTCCACGCCGTCCGCGCCTGGCTGCACGCGCGCCCGATGGCGGCCGACGCGTTGCTCGCGCTGGGCCTCCTGGCGGTGGGGCTGCCTCAGCTCTTCCTCGAGGAGCTGCCCGCCGGCCACGGCTACGATCAGTTCCGGTCGCCGGACATCTGGGACGGCCTGGTGGTCACCATCGTGACGATGGCGCTGACGTGGCGCCGCCGCCATCCGATGCCGGTGCTGCTGTTCATCATCGGCGGCGAGCTAGTGATGGCGGTGGCCCACTATCCGCCGTCGGTGCCGGACGTGGTGGCGTTCCTCGTGGCCGTCTACAGCGTGGCGGCGCACCGGGGGCTGGCGCAGAGCGCGCTCGGCGGCGCGACGGCGTTCGTCTACTTCCTCGCCTACCTGCTGGTCCTGCCGATCTCGATGGCGCCGGAGGTACTGATCACCGACTGCGCGCTGGTGATCGGCGTGTGGGTGCTGGGCCGCAACCTGCGGCTGCGCCGGGCGTACTTCGCCGAGCTGGAGGACCGGGCCGCCCGGCTGGAGCGGGCGCGCGGAACCGACGCGCGGGCCGCGCGCGTCGAGGAGCGGTCCCGGATCGCGCGGGAGCTGCACGACGTCGTGGCGCACCACGTGAGCGTGATGACCGTGCAGGCCGGCGCCGCGCGGCGGATCATCGACCGGGACCCCGGCAGCGCGCGCGAGGCGATGTCGACGATCGAGGAGGTCGGGCGGACCGCGCTGAGCGAGATGCGGCGGATCGTCGGCGTCCTGCGCACGGACCGCGACTCCGAGCGGGCGGGCCGGGAGCTGGCGCCGCAGCCGGGCCTCGGCGACCTCGGCGAGCTGCTGGAGCACGTGCGGGAGACGGGCCTGTCCGTGCAGCTGTGGATGGAGGGCGAGGCGCGTCCGCCGTCCCCGGGCGTGGACGTGGCCGCCTTCCGGCTGATCCAGGAGGCGCTGACGAACACGCTCAAGCACGCGGGGCCGCAGGCGCGGGCCTGGGTGCGGCT
Organism: Actinomadura sp. NPDC000929; assembly: GCF_040492065.1. Taxonomy (NCBI): domain Bacteria; kingdom Bacillati; phylum Actinomycetota; class Actinomycetes; order Streptosporangiales; family Thermomonosporaceae; genus Actinomadura; species Actinomadura sp. NPDC000929. The sequence continues at coordinate 10,569 of NZ_JBEUPA010000130.1, forward strand.
GTACTACGGCGACAGCGACCTGACGGTGGAGATCGAGGACGACGGGCGCGGGACCGCGACGTTCATGGCCGACCACGGGGACAACCCCGGGCACGGTCTGGTCGGGATGTACGAGCGGGTCGCGCTGTACGGTGGCGAGTTGAAGATCGGGCCGAGGGTCGGCGGCGGATTCGGCGTGCGGGCCCGGTTCCCGCTGGAGCCGTGAGCCGTGCGAGGCCGTAGGTTGGGGCAGGAGCGCCGCGGACGCGGCGGTCCGGTGAGGCGAGGAGCGCGACGATGAACGGTCCGGGACGGCGGCCTGCGGTGGTGGCCCGATGACCACGGTGCGGGTCCTGCTGGTCGACGACCAGCCGCTGCTGCGGACGGGGTTCCGGCTCATCCTGGAGGCGGAGGCCGACATCGCCGTCGTCGGGGAGGCCGGGGACGGCGCGGTGGCGGTGGAGCTGACCCGGTCGCTGCTGCCGGACGTGGTGCTGATGGACATCCGGATGCCGGGGGTGGACGGCATCGAGGCGACCCGCCGGATCATCCGGGAGGGCGCGGCCTCGCACGACCCCCGGGTGCTGATCCTGACGACGTTCGACCTGGACGAGTACGTCATCGAGGCGGTCCGGGCGGGCGCCAGCGGGTTCCTGCTCAAGGACTCCCCGCCCGAGGACCTGGTGCAGGCGATCCGCATCGTGGCGGCGGGCGACGCGATCGTGGCGCCGTCGGTGACGCGGCGCCTGCTGGACAAGTTCGCCAGCCGGCTGCCGGCCGTCCGGGACGCGGCGCCGCCGCCCGGGCTGGACACCCTCACCGAGCGCGAGCGCGAGGTGCTCTCGCACGTGGCCCGCGGCCAGTCCAACGCCGAGATCGCGGCGGAGCTCGTGGTGAGCGAGACGACGGTGAAGACGCACGTGGGGAACGTCCTGGCCAAGCTGGGCCTGCGCGACCGCGTCCAGGCCGTGGTGTACGCGTACGAGACGGGGCTGAGCAGGCCCGGCCAGAGCTGACGCGCGGGCCGGGGGGCCGGTTTCGGGGTCGGCCCCTGAGGCGCCCCTGACTTTCGTCGGCGGAGGCCTACTCCGGTAGGACGACGGTGGAGGGGCTTCTCCTGCCGTGGGTGGACGGACAAGTCCGTTCCTGGGGTCCAGGAAACCGGTTTGTTCGGCTTCTAGGGTTTTGTGAGTCGGATCGCCGGGGGCACGGCGCGGTCCGGACGCATTCCTGCTCACTCACCCACGGGAGTACACGTGACGAACACCGCCCCATCGACCGCCGGCGCGGAGCACGCGCCCGGGGCGGGCGACTTCGCCGCTCGAACCCAGCAGATCGCGAAGGTGTACGGGCGCGGCGACGCCCAGGTCGTCGCGCTCGACGGGGTCACCGTCGGCATCCCCCGCGGCCGGTTCACCGCGATCATGGGCCCCTCCGGATCCGGCAAGTCCACCCTGATGCACTGCATGGCGGGGCTGGACTCGGTGGACTCCGGGCAGGTCTACATCGGCGACACCGAGCTGACCCGGCTCAAGGACAAGCAGCTCACCCGGCTGCGCCGCGACAAGATCGGCTTCATCTTCCAGGCGTTCAACCTGGTGCCGACCCTGACCGCGCTGGAGAACATCACGCTGCCGATGGACATCGCGGGCCGCAAGCCCGACCAGGAGTGGCTGGACGCGGTGGTCGACACGGTGGGGCTGCGGCCGCGGCTCAAGCACCGTCCCACCGAGCTGTCGGGCGGCCAGCAGCAGCGGGTGGCGTGCGCCCGCGCCCTGGCGTCCCGCCCGGAGATCATCTTCGCGGACGAGCCGACGGGGAACCTGGACTCGCGCGCGGGCGCCGAGGTCCTCGGCTTCCTGCGCGACTCCGTGCGGCGGATGGGGCAGACCATCGTGATGGTCACCCACGACCCGTCCGCGGCCGCCTACGCCGACCAGGTGCTGTTCCTGTCCGACGGGCAGATCGTCGACACGATGACCGAGCCGACCGCCGAGCGGGTGCTGGAGCGCATGAAGGGCTTCGACGCCGGCGGCCACAACACCCGTCCCGCGGGCGCGGCCGGTTCCGGGGTGTCGGCGCGATGATGGGCAAGGTCACGCTCCGCAACCTCGCGGCGCACAAGATCAGGCTGGTGCTGACGGCCGTCGCGGTGATCCTCGGCGTCGCGTTCGTGGCCGGCACGCTGATCTTCACCGACAGCATGAACAAGCAGTTCGACGACCTGTTCAGCCGGATCGGCACGAACGTGGCCGTCGACGTGCGCGCCAAGAAGGTCGTCGAGGGCGACGACGACGGGGCGGCGGCGCAGCCGGTCCCGGCGACCGTGCTGAAGACCCTGCAGGGCATCGACGGCGTCAAGGACCCCCAGGGCAACGTCAACGGGTACGCGGCCGTCGTCGGCAAGGACGGCAAGATCGTCGGGACCGCGCAGGAGGGTCCGCCCCAGATCGGGACGAACTGGTCGACGGGCGGGACCTACGACCTGGCGTCGGGCCGCGCCCCGCAGGGACCCGACGAGGTCGTCATCGACGCCAGGACCGCGGAGAAGGGCAGGCTCGCGGTCGGCGACACCACCCGGGTCCTCACCGCCGGGCCGCCCGCGCGCATGCGGATCGTCGGGCTGGTCGACGCCGGGAACCTGATGGGCGCGACGCTCACCGGATTCGACACCCCGACCGCGCAGCGGCTGATGCTGAAGCCCGGTTACTTCAGCGACATCGAGATGGGCTCCACCGGTCCGTCCCAGAACGAGCTGCGCGACCGGGTCGCCAAGGCGCTGCCGCAGAACCTGGAGGCCGTCACCGGCGAGAAGCTCCGCGAGGAGTCCAAGAGCGACATCGCCGCGATGATGGACTTCTTCCGCACTTTCCTGCTCGTGTTCGCGCTGATCTCGATCTTCGTCGGGTCGTTCATCATCTTCAACACGTTCTCGATGCTGGTCGCGCAGCGGACCCGCGAGCTGGCGCTGCTGCGCGCCATCGGCGCGGCCCGCGGCCAGGTGACGCGGGCGGTGATCGGCGAGGCCGTCGCGGTCGGGGTGGTCGGCTCCACCCTCGGCCTCGCGGCCGGCGCGGGCCTGGCCTCCCTGCTGCAGACGCAGATGGGCGACGCCGGGCAGGGCGGGCTGACCTTCACCGCGACCCCGGTGATCTCGTCGTACGCGGTGGGCATCGTGGTGACGGTCGTGTCGGCCTACTTCCCGGCCCGCCGCGCCGCGAAGATCCCGCCGGTGGCGGCGATGCGCGACGACGTCGCGCTGCCCCAGCGGTCGCTGCGGATCCGGATCGCGCTCGGCTCCCTGCTCACCCTCGTGGGCGCGGGGCTCATCGCCGTCGGCCTCGCCGGCGGCGGCGGCAACCCGGTGGTCCCGGTCGGCGTGGGCGCGTTCGCGGTCTTCATCGGCGTCGCCATGCTCGCCCCGGTGATCAGCGTGCCGGTGATGAAGGTGCTCGGCGCGCCGTTCGCGCGGCTGATGGGCCCGCCCGGGCGCCTCGCGCGGCAGAACGCGCTGCGCAACCCGCGCCGCACCGCCGCGACGGCCGCGGCGCTGATGATCGGCCTCGCGCTGATCACCACGGTGAACGTGCTGGGCGCGACGATGCGGGCCTCGGTCGACGAGCAGGTCGACGCGCAGTTCGGCGCCGACTACCTCGTCGAGGTGCAGGGCGCGGGCGGCATCACCGCCGAGGCCGCCCAGCGGATCCGGACGACGCCCGGGGTGGCCTCCGCGTCCCCCACCTACGAGGGCAACGCCAAGATCGAGAACAAGAAGGCGTGGTACATGTCCGGCGACGCGGCGGTGATCGCCAAGGCCGCCAGGCTGAAGGTCACCTCCGGCGGCACCGGCATCGGCGACGCCGGGATCATGGTGGACGAGGACACCGCGAAGGCCCGCGGGTGGAAGGTCGGGGCGGCGGTCCCGGTGCAGTTCGCCGACGGGCGCACCGAACAGCTCAGGCTGGCGGGCGTGTACGCCAAGAGCGATCTGATCGGCCCCCGCCTCATCTCCCCGCAGGCGCACCTGCGGCACACCCTCAAGCCGACCGTGACCACGGTCGTGGTGGACGCCTCGGCGCCGTCGGCGGCGACGAAGGGCGCGCTGGAGTCGTCGCTGAAGGACTACCCGAACCTGAAGGTGTCCGACCAGGCGTCGCTGAAGGCCGACGCCCGCAAGCAGGTCGACGGGTTCGTGACGTTCCTGACGATTCTGCTGGTGATGTCCGTCATCATCGCGGCGGTCGGGGTGGTCAACACCCTGGCCCTGTCGGTCATCGAGCGGACCCGGGAGATCGGGCTGCTGCGCGCGATCGGGATCTCCCGGCGGCAGCTGCGCCGCATGGTCCGGCTGGAGTCGATCATGATCGCGGTCTTCGGCGCGGTGCTCGGCATGGGCATCGGGGTGGCGTTCGGCGCGGCGCTGCAGAACGCCCTCGCGGACAAGGGCCTCGGAGTCCTCGCCGTGCCGTACGGGACCCTGGGGATCTACCTGGTGGTCGCCGCGGTCATCGGCGTGCTGGCGGCCCTCTGGCCCGCGTGGCGCGCGGGCCGCATGGACGTCCTGAAGGCCATCTCCACCGAGTAGCCGACGGCCGGCAACGCGGAAAGGCCCGGTCCCCCTGGCGGGGGCCGGGCCTTTCCGCGTGCACGGCGCGCGCCCCATGCACGGGGCACGCCTGGCGGCGCTACTCCACGGAGTCCGTGCCGTCGGCAGGAACCGGGTCGGCGGCCGGCGCGGCCGGCGCCACCGCGGCCTTGGCGACCGCGTCGGTCGCGCTGACCGTGGTGTTCTCCGGGAAGTGGCAGGCCGCCTGGTGGCCCGGGCTGAGCTCCACCAGCGGCGGCTCGACCTGCTTGCAGATGTCCTGCGCCTTCCAGCAGCGGGTGTGGAAGCGGCAGGCGGGCGGCGGGTCGAGCGGGCTCGGCACGTCGCCCTGCAGCCGGATCCGCTTGCGGTCCCCGCGCTCGCTCGGGTCGGGGATCGGCACCGCCGACAGCAGCGCGTTGGTGTAGGGGTGCATGGGCCGCTCGTACAGGTCCGCCCGGTCCGCCACCTCGACGATCTTGCCGAGGTACATGACGGCGACGCGGTCGGAGATGTGCCGGACGACCGACAGGTCGTGCGCGATCACCACGTAGGTGAGGTCGAGCTCGTTCTGCAGGTCCTCCAGCAGGTTGACGACCTGCGCCTGCACCGACACGTCCAGCGCCGACACCGGCTCGTCCGCGACGATCAGCTTCGGCTTGAGGGCCAGGGTGCGGGCGATGCCGATGCGCTGCCGCTGACCGCCGGAGAACTCGTGCGGGTAGCGGTTGTAGTGCTCGGGGTTCAGCCCGACCAGCTCCAGGATCTCCTGGACGGCCTTCTTGACGCCCTGCTTGGCCTCGATGTTCTGCAGCCGGAAGGGCGCCCCGACGATCGCGCCGACCGTCTTGCGCGGGTTCAGCGACGAGTACGGGTCCTGGAAGATCATCTGGATGTCGCGGCGGAGCGGCCGGAGCCGCCCCTGCGACATCGTGGTGATGTCCTGGCCCTCAAAGGTGATCTTGCCGAAGCTCGGGTCCAGCAGCCGCATGATCATCCGGCCGGTGGTGGACTTGCCGCAGCCCGACTCGCCCACCAGCCCGAGCGTCTCGCCCTTGCGGACCGAGAACGACACGCCGTCGACGGCCTTGACCGCCGCGACCTGCCGGCGCAGCAGCCCCGCGGTGACGGGGAAGTGCTTGCCGAGGTTGTCCACCTCCAGCAGCGGCTCGCCGTCCCGCACGGGGCGGGTCTCCGCGGCCGGACGGGTCTCGTCGGCCGGGGTCTTCGTAGTGTTCACAGTCTCGTTCCCACCCGTGCTCGTCACAGCTTCGCCCGGATCTCGTCGTTCCAGATCTGCCGCTTCTTCTCCAGCGGGAGATGGCACGCCACCTTGTGGCCGGGTTCGGCCTCGATCAGGTCGGGCCGCTCGGTCGTGCTCTTGTCCCCGTTGAGGTCACTGTAGGGGCAGCGCGGATGGAACGCGCAGCCCGACGGCACGTTGATCAGGCTCGGCGGCGACCCCACGATCGGCATCAGCCGCTCCGTGCGCTCCCGGTCCAGCCTCGGCATCGAGCCGAGCAGCCCCCAGGTGTAGGGGTGCAGCGGCTGGTGGAAGGCGTCGTCGACGGAGGCGTACTCCACCGCGCGGCCCGCGTACATCACCAGGATGTCGTCGGACAGCTCGGCGACCACCCCGAGGTCGTGGGTGATCATGATGACCGCGGAGTTGAACTCCTGCTGCAGGTCCCGGATCAGGTCAAGGATCTGCGCCTGGACGGTCACGTCCAGCGCCGTCGTCGGCTCGTCGGCGATCAGCAGCTCGGGGTCGCAGGAGAGGGCCATCGCGATCATCGCGCGCTGCCGCATGCCGCCGGAGAACTGGTGCGGGTAGTCGTCCACCCGCTTGTCCGGCTTGGGGATGCCGACCTTGCCGAGCATGTCGATGGCGTGCTTGCGGGCCACCGACTTGGACACGTCGTTGTGCACCCGGTAGGCCTCGATGATCTGGTGGCCGACCGTGTAGAAGGGGTGCATCGACGACAGCGGGTCCTGGAAGATCATCGCCATGTCGCGGCCGCGGAGCCGGCGCACCTCGGCCTGCGAGGCGCCGACGAGCTCCTTGCCGTTCAGCCAGATCTCCCCGGACACGTCGGCGTTGCGCCGGTTGTGCAGGCCGAGGATGCCGAGGCTGGTCACGCTCTTGCCGGAGCCCGACTCGCCCACGATCCCGAGCGTGCGGCCGCGCTCCAGCTGGAACGACAGGCCGTCGACGGACTTGACCAGGCCGTCGTCCGTCGGGAAGTGGATCTTGAGGTCGCGGACCTCGAGGAACGCGCTCGGGGCCTCGCCGGTGCCCGCGGTCTCCGCGGCGGGCGCGGTGCCGGTCATCAGCCAAGCCTCACTCTCGGGTCGACGATCGCGTACATCATGTCGACGATCAGGTTGATCACGATGATGGAGGTCGCCGTGAGCAGGGTCACGCCGAGCACCATGGGCAGGTCGCCGCCCCGGATCGAGCTGATCGCCAGCTGGCCCAGCCCCGGGATGCCGAAGGTGTTCTCCGTCAGGACCGCGCCGCCGAGCAGCAGGCCGAGGTCGAGGCCGAAGATGGTGAGGATCGGCGTCAGCGAGGCGCGCAGCGCGTGCTTGGTGACGACCGTTCCCTCCGACAGGCCCTTGGCGCGGGCGGTGCGGATGTAGTCCTCGTTCATCGTCTCCAGCATGCCCGCTCTGGTGAGCCGCGCGTACATCGCGGCGTAGAGGAACGCGAGCGTCACCCAGGGCAGGACCAGCGCCTGGAACCAGCTCACCGGATTGGAGGTGAACGGGGTGTAGCTGCCGCCGCCCGGGAAGATCTTGAGTGTGTAGGAGAACAGCGCGAGCGAGACCAGGCCGGTGAAGTAGATGGGCAGCGACACGCCGCTCAGCGCGATGATCATCGCTGTCCGGTCCCAGAGCGAGCCTCTGCGCAACGCCGACAGCACCCCGGTGGCGATGCCGCCCACGAGCCAGACGAGCGCGGCGCCGAGTGCCAGCGACAGGGTCGCCGGGGCCCGGTCGACCAGCGTCTCCAGCACCGGCTGGCTGCTGCGGAACGAGTAGCCGAGGCACGGCGCGGGGCAGTGGTCGGTCACGGGGCCGGCCTTGTAGTCCTTGCCGACGACGATGGCCTTGACGTAGTTGCCGTACTGCACCACGACCGGCTTGTCGAGGCCGAGCCGCTCCTTGGTGTCCTGGATGGCCTCGGCGGTCGGCGCCTTGCCCACGTAGGACGCCGCGATCTGGTCGGTCGTCTGCCCGGCGATCTTGGGCAACCAGAAGAAGATGCCGAAGGTCACCATGCTGACCAGCAGCAACATGACGACGGCACCGATGAGGCGCCGGATGATGTATGCGAACACAATGCTCGGCCCGACCCGCCGGCCGGCGGGACCTGTGGGTCCCGGCACGGCCGGCGGGCGTCGCCTTCACCTGCCTTCAGCTGGACGCACGGACGAAGCGGAGTGTCACTCCACGCCCATGTTGAGGTAGTCGTACATTCCGCCGTAGTAGTACGTGATGCCGGCGTTCGTCACGCGCTTCGGCCGGTACATCAGGGCCTTGGCGTAGATCAGCGGCACCTCGGCGGCGGTCGCCATGACCGCCTTGTCGACCTCACCATAGGCCTTCAGACGCGAAGCCTTGTCACCGTTGGAGATCGCGTCGTCGAGGCCCTTGTTGACCTTCGGGTCGTTGAGCTCGGCGAGGTTGTTGCCGCCCGACGGCTTGATCGCCGCACCGTGCACGATCTGCGAGAGGAAGCCGTAGCCGGTGGGCCAGTCGGCCGCCCACGCCATGATCATCATGCCGATGCCGTGGTCGTGAACGTACTTCGGCACGCCGACGTACTTGTTGAAGTAGTCGCCGGCCGGGAACTGGACGATGCTGACCTTGATGCCGACCTTGGCGAGGCTCTGCTGGATCGCCTCGGCCATCGCGACTTCCTTCGGCCGGTCCGACCGCGCCGAGATCTTGGTGCTGAAGCCGTTCGGCTGGCCGCACGCCTGCAGCTCCGACTTGGCCTTGGCGAGCGTGGCCTGGTCGAGACCGCCGCCCTCGGCCTGCTTCTGCGGGTACAGGTCGAACTTGGTGTAGCCGTCCACCGACGGGGGCAGCACGGTGGTGGCGATGTCGCCGCCGGCCAGCGGGCCTCCGTAGGCGGTCTGCGCGGCGACCTTGTCGGTCGCGTACTGCACGGCCGTCCGGCAGTGGATGTTGTCGAGCGGCTTGACGTTCACGTTCAGCGACATGAACCGCAGGAAGCCCTGGACGGGGTTGTCGACGTACGGCTTCTGCTCGGGGGTCAGCACCTTCGGCTGGGTCCCGGCCTGGACGCCGACGCCGGTGATGTCCATGTCCAGCGCGCCGGCCAGCATCCGCTGGTCGATGTCGTCCGCGTTCTGCTTGATCTGGACTTCGATCTTGTCCGGCAGCGCCTTGCGGAGCGGGTCGGTGCTCTGGTTCCAGTTCGGGTTGCGCGACAGCGACATGGACTTGCCGCGCGTGTAGTTGTCGATCTTGTACGGCCCGCTGGAGACGATCGCGGACTCGTACTTCGTGCCGGTGTCCTTGGCCTTCGGCACAGGGATCGACTGCGACATCGAGACCAGGTAGTCGAACTCCTGGAACGGCTCGTTCAGGTGGAAGACGATCGTCTGGTCGTCGGGGGTCTCGATGGACTTCAGACCCTCGTCGCTCTTGTCCTCGTACGGGCCCTTGTAGGCGGGCTTGTTGTCGACGAGGTACTGCTTGAAGTACTTCGGCCCGAGCTGCAGCTCCTTGGTGTAGTTGCTGCGCTCGATCGCGTACTTGACGTCCTTGGACGTGACCGTGGTGCCGTCGTCGTACTTGACGCCGGTCCGCAGCTTGTACGTCCAGGTCTTGCCGCCGTCGCTGGACTGGCCCATGTCGGTGGCCAGGTCAGGGACGATCTCGAGGCTCGCCTTGCCCGCCGCGGCCTTGGCCGTGGTCAGGCCGCGGCCGTAGAGACGGGCGAAGTTCTGCGAGAAGGCGTAGTAGGTGTTGCCCGGGTCCGGCGAGTCCCAGTCGTCGGAGTCGGCCAGCTTGAGCGTGCCGCCCTTCTTGTCCGACTTGTTGACGACCTCGTTCACGCCGGCGTTGTACCCGGGCCCGCTCCCCGAGCCTCCGGATTCACCGCCGCCGCAGGCGGCGAGCCCTGCGGCCGCGACCACACCGGCCGCGAAGACCGCAAATGGTCTCATCTTGTTCATGTGCAGGCGCACCCCTTCAATTAGACGGGTCGGTTGAACCCGAGTCACTTGGCCCGAGGGTCGAGAGCGTCCCGCAGCCCGTCACCGAAGAGGTTGAAGGCGAGGACGGTGATGAAGATGGCCATACCAGGGATGATCATGTACGCGGGGTCCGAGGAGTAGATCGGAACCGCGAGCGTCAGCATGGCGCCCCACGAGGGCGTCGGCGGGATCACTCCGACGCCGAGGAACGACAGCGCCGCCTCGAACAGGATGTTGGTCGGGATCAGCAGGGTCGAGTAGACCAGGATCGGGGCGACCAGGTTCGGCAGGATCTCCTTGAAGAGCACGTAGGAGTTGCGGGCTCCCAGGCTGCGCGCGGCGTCGACGAACTCGCGCTCGCGCAGCGACAGCGTCTGGCCGCGGATGATGCGGCCGATGTAGGGCCAGTTGAAGAAGCCGATGACCACGACCAGCACCGAGATCCGCAGCCCGTTGCCGTTCATCCCGAACGCGCCGTCGGAGACGACGCCGACCAGGGCGATCGCGAACAGCAGCAGCGGGAACGCCAGGAAGGCGTCCATGGCCCGGCTGATCAGGTAGTCGACCCAGCCGCCGAAGTAGCCGGCCACGATGCCCATGACCGTCCCGATGACCACCGACAGCAGGGTGGCCAGGAACGAGACCAGGAGCGAGATCCGGGCTCCGTGCACGATGCGGGCCAGCAGGTCGCGGCCGGTGCCGGGCTCCACGCCCAGCAGGTGGTCGCCGCTGATGCCCGTGTGCCAGATCCCCGACTTCGGCCGGTTGTAGGTCGGGTCGATCAGGTTCTGGTGGTACGTCAGAGGGTCCTGCACGAAGTACGGCCCGAAGATCGCGATCAGGATCAGCACGAGCACGATGACCGCGCCGGTCAGAGCGACCTTGTCCCGCTTCAGCCGCATCCAGGCGATCTGCCCGAGCGAGCGTCCTTGGATCTTCTTCCTGTCGACGCCGGCGAGGACAGCCTCTGGCTGCGCCTCGCTGTCGGACCCGGTCACCTCTATGGGTGCGGCCACGCTCGATACCTCCTACCGTCCGGCCACTGGTTCGGCCCTGCCGCCGGCGAGTGACCGGCGGTCGCGGAGATCATCCGCTGCCCCCCGTGCCCGTTACGCCGCGTTTGCTGAAGGGAAACGTAGTCCTTCGGGCACGACTGTCCATCCGTGAGGCGTGCTTCGGAAGTACCCGTATCTGACTTGTGATCTCGTCGTCATCTGGGCAACATGCGTCCACGCACCACGTTGGACAAATCGCCCGAATAGTACGTTCAGCCCAGACGTGCCCGGCAACTCCACACGGGTCGGGAACGGCAAGCTTTACCGTACTGAGTCCGATCTGAGACTGATCGTCCGCAGGTCAGGGCGGGGACGCGCAGAAACGGCGGGCCGGGACGCCCCGTCAGGGACGTCCCGGCCCGCCGTCACGACGCGTGCGGGCCCCGCGGCGTCAGGAGATGCCGCGGTCGCGGAGGATCTTCTCGATCTCCGCCATCTCCGGGTCGCCGCCGCCCGGCGCGGGGCCCTCGACGCCCCGCCCGGGCTTGCCGGCGCGACCCGCCGAGCGGCGGCCGTCGCCGGACTTTGCGGCGGCGCGGCCGTCGTCGGCGCCCCCGCGGCGGCTCAGCATCGCCCCGGACGCCAGGTAAAGAAGCACGGCCAGCCCCGCCACCGCGACGCCCGCCCACTTCACCGGGCTGAACGCCAGGTCGACGAAGAACTCGGTCACGCCCGTCAACGCCGCCGCCAGCGGCACCAGCGACAGGGCCGCGCCGCGCAGCCCGGTGCCCGCGCCCCGGCGGCGGTAGGCGCCCCAGCTGATCACCAGCCCGACCAGGGTCACCCCGAGACTGATCGCGAATATGGCTGCGTCGCTCATGCCGGCCCCTCATTCCGTGCGGCGGTGCTCTTCCCATCGTCACACGCGAACCGCCGGACCTGCTCCTTCTGGCGGACGGTTTGCGCCCGCCGCCGTCTCCTCCTGCGGCGGGACCCGTCCCCTAGGGACCGCCCCCGGGGTACCGGCTCCCGCGTATCAGGTCACGGCCGGACAACGGCCCGGCCGCGGGACGGCCGAGGCGCCGGGTCAGGCGACCAGCGAACGCAGCCGCGCCAGGTCGACCTCGCGCAGCGAGGCGACCACCGTCCGCCCCGGCGCGGGCGGGATGGGCAGGAGGCCGGGGACGGCGACGGTGACGCAGCCCGCCGCCTCCGCCGCCGCGACGCCGTTCGGGGAGTCCTCCAGGACCACGCAGCGCGCGGGGTCGGCGCCGAGCCGGGCGGCGGCGGTCAGGTACGGCTCGGGATGGGGCTTGGTCCGGGCGACCTCGTCCCCGGCGACGCTGAGCGCGAAGTGCTCGCGGCCGACGGCGTCCAGCACCGGCTCGATCAGCCGCCGGTGGCTGGAGGACACCAGGGCCGCCGTCACCCCGGCGGCGCGGATCTCGGCGAGCAGGTCCTTGGCGCCGGGCATCATCGGGACGCAGGCGCCGAGCCGCTCGGCCATGCCGTCCAGCATCCGCCGGCCGACCTCCTCGCGCGGGGCGTCCGCCCCGGTCAGCTCCAGCATGTAGTCGACGGCGAGGTAGAGGGAGCCGCCGACCAGCCGCTCCTGGTGGGCGGGGGTCCACTCGCCGCCGAGCCACGCCATGACCTCCGACTCCACCTCCAGCCAGACGCTCTCGGAGTCGATGAGCAGGCCGTCCATGTCGAAAAGCACGGCGTGCGGGCCGCCACCAGTCACAACTCTCCCCACGGGTCGTCCGGGCCGGAGAAACCACCCTATCTATGCGATCAAGGGACACTCCGGCCAGTCCCCCGCCGGGGGCCGGCGCCTCTTGGACGGGGTGTGCAAAGAGACGGTGACGGATGGGACACCGGACCGATAACGTGCCAGCAGTTGACTACCAACGGGTAAGGAACGGCATGAGCGCGTACCGCACCATCCTCGTCGGCACCGACGGCTCCGACTCCTCGTTCCGCGCGGTCGACAGGGCCGCGCAGCTGGCCGCCGCCACGGGCGCCACCCTCCTGCTCGCCTCCGCCTACAGCCCCATGCCGGAGCGCGAGCGCGCCAGCGCCGCCGACCGGCTCGGCGACCTGGCCTACAAGGTGCAGGGGTCCACGCCCGCCGACGACGCGCTGCGGGCCGCGCGGGAGCGGGCCGTCGCCGCCGGCGCCACCGCCATCGAGCAGGAGGCCGTCGAGGGCGACGCCGTGGACGTGCTGTCGAAGCTGGCCAAGGAGCGCCCCGTGGACCTCATGGTGATCGGCAACCGGGGGCTCAACAGCCTCGCGGGCCGCATCCTCGGCTCCGTGCCGGCGAACCTGTCGCACCGCGCCCCCTGCGACGTGCTCATCGTGCACACCACTCCGCGCGGCAAGTGACGCCCGTCCCCGCCGCCGGTGACCCGATCGTGACCCGGGTTCCGCCGCGGGCGTACAGGGCGGGGTCTGGCCTCCGGAGGGGTGGGGTACGTCACCGTCAGGACGTAGGCTGACAGCCACCGATCATGAGCGGGGCCCCCGACCCCCGGGAATGACGGCCCCCGTCGGTGACGCTGTACCTGGGCGTCGAAAGGAGGCAGCGCGTGGTCGAGCTCGAAAGCGTGCCGGAACTCGTCGATCCGGTGCTCGTGGCCGCCTTTGAGGGGTGGAACGACGCCGGGGAGGCCGCCAGCGGGGTGATCGCGCATCTGGAGTCGACCTGGGAGGCGGTGCCCATCGCCGAGCTCGATCCGGACGACTACTACGACTTCCAGGTCACCCGCCCCATCGTCGAGATGGCCGACGGCGAGACCCGCGGCATCACCTGGCCGACGACCCGCGTGTCGTGGGCGCGGCTCCCCAACGGCAAGGACGTCGTGCTGCTGCACGGCATCGAGCCCAACATGCGGTGGCGGTCGTTCTGCCGCGAGCTGGTCGGGCTGATGCTGGAGCTGGAGATCCGCAACGTCGTGCTGCTCGGCGCGCTGCTCGCCGACGCCCCCCACACCCGGCCGGTGCCGGTCACCGGCGCCGCGTCCGAGGCCGGCCTGGTCAACACCCTGAACCTGGAGCCGGCCCGCTACGAGGGGCCGACCGGCATCCTCGGCGTGCTCCAGGACGCCTGCGCCAAGGCCGACCTCGACACCGTGTCGCTGTGGGCGGCCGTCCCCCACTACGTCGCCCAGCCGCCCTCCCCCAAGGCGACCCTCGCGCTGCTGCGCCGCGTGGAGGACCTCCTCGACGTCACCGTCCCGCTCGGCGAGCTTCCCGAGGAGGCCCGCGCCTGGGAGCACGGCGTCAACGAGCTCGCCGAGGAGGACTCGGAGGTCGCCGAGTACGTCCGCACGCTGGAGGAGCAGAAGGACGCCACGGAGCTGCCCGAGGCGAGCGGCGACGCCATCGCCCGCGAGTTCGAGCGCTACCTGCGCCGCCGCGACCCGGGCTGATCGCGCGGGTCGGGGCGCGCCCCGGCCTCTCGCATCCCCGGCGGCGCCTCCCGCATCCCCGGCGGCTCCGCGCGCACGCCGTGGAGTGCGCTGATCACGACGTCCACCGTCCCGCGGACCGCCGGTGTCCGGTGCCGGTGAGCGCGCCGCGGCCCCTTCCCCGGCTCTGAGCACGCCGGCGAGCCCGCCGTGGCGGGCCTACCGGCGCGGGACGAGGCCGGACGCCGCCGGTCAGAGCGCGATGCCGAGGAGGGCGTCGACGACGGCGGCGGCCTGGGCCGGCGCCGCCTCGTCGTCGCCGTCGGCGGAGGCCCAGGCGTCCACGGCCGCCAGCGCGGCGGGAGTGTCCAGGTCGTCGGCCAGGCCCTCGCGGACCGCGGCGGCCAGCGGGGCGGCGGGCGGGCCGGACGGGCGGGCCGCCGCGGCGCGCCAGCGGCCGAGGCGGGCGGCCGCCTCGTC
>NZ_JBEUPA010000131.1:0-25254 GCF_040492065.1 Actinomadura sp. NPDC000929
CGGTGACCAGCCGTCCCGGCCCGCGGCGGGCCCGCGGCGCGCCGGGCGCCTTGGAGGCCTCCGGGCGCGGCGGCCGCGTTCGCCGGAAACGGTGGGTCGAGAGACTGCCAAGTGACGGCCGCGCCGCATAGGGTCTTGGTGTGGACAGGCGCATCTTCGGGCTTGAGAACGAGTACGGCGTCACCTGCACCTTCCGCGGGCAGCGGCGGTTGTCACCGGACGAGGTGGCGCGCTATCTGTTCCGCAGGGTCGTGTCGTGGGGCCGCAGCAGCAACGTGTTCCTTCGCAACGGGGCCCGGCTCTACCTGGACGTGGGGAGCCATCCGGAGTACGCGACGCCGGAGTGCGACAGCGTCGTCGACCTGGTGACGCATGACAAGGCGGGCGAGCGGATCCTGGAGGGTCTCCTGGTCGACGCCGAGCGGCGCCTCCGCGAGGAGGGCATCGCCGGCGACATCTACCTGTTCAAGAACAACACCGACTCGGCCGGCAACTCCTACGGCTGCCACGAGAACTACCTGGTGGGGCGGCACGGCGAGTTCGGCCGGCTCGCGGACGTGCTGATCCCGTACCTGGTGACGCGGCAGATCATCTGCGGCGCCGGAAAGGTCCTGCAGACCCCCCGCGGCGCGGTGTACTGCGTGTCGCAGCGGGCGGAGCACATCTGGGAGGGCGTGTCGTCGGCGACGACGCGGTCCCGTCCGATCATCAACACCCGCGACGAGCCGCACGCCGACGCCGAGCGGTTCCGGCGCCTGCACGTGATCGTCGGCGACTCCAACATGAGCGAGACGACGATGCTGCTCAAGGTCGGGGCCACCGACCTGGTGCTGCGGATGATCGAGGCCGGGGTGGTGATGCGCGACCTCACCCTGGAGAACCCGATCCGGGCGATCCGCGAGGTCAGCCACGACATGACGGGCCGCCGGAAGGTGCGGCTGGCCAACGGCCGCGAGGCCAGCTCGCTGGAGATCCAGAAGGAGTACTACGGCAAGGCGCGCGACTTCGTGGACGCGCGGGGCGGCGACGCGACGGCCAAGCGCGTGCTCGAGCTGTGGGAGCGGACCCTGCGCGCGGTCGAGACCGGCGACCTGGACCTGGTCTCGCGCGAGATCGACTGGGTGATCAAGTACAAGCTGATCGAGCGGTACCGGCGCAAGTACGACCTGCCGCTGTCGTCGCCGCGCGTGGCCCAGCTCGACCTCACCTACCACGACGTCCACCGTGACCGCGGGCTGTACTACCTGCTGGAGAAGCGGGGCTCGGTCGACCGGGTGTCGCGCGACCTCGACATCTTCGAGGCGAAGTCGGTGCCTCCGCAGACGACGCGGGCGCGGCTGCGGGGCGAGTTCATCCGCAAGGCGCAGGAGAAGCGGCGCGACTTCACGGTGGACTGGGTCCATCTGAAGCTGAACGACCAGGCGCAGCGGACGGTGCTCTGCAAGGACCCGTTCCGCTCCGTGGACGAGCGCGTGGACAAGCTCATCGCCGGCATGTAGGCACGGGCGCGGCGGTCCCGGACGCGCGTCCGGGACCGCGCGGGACGACACGCGCACGGCAGGTTACCGGCAGGTCACCAGGGCGGTAGGGTGAGCGCGCAGTAGCGCTCACCACCCCCCGAAGGACCCCGTATGCGCCGTCGTGTTCGGTTCCTCCCCGCGGCCGTCGTGCTCGCCCTGCCACTCGCGCTGTCCGCCGCCTGCTCGGGCGGCGGCGTGGACGTCGAGGTGAGCGGGGACTTCGGGAAGCTGCCGCAGGTGAAGTTCCCGAAGGGGGCGCCCGGTGACTCCTTCGCCGTGAAGACCGTCAAGAAGGGCACGGGAACGGCGGCGCGCAAGGGCGACCTCGTCGTGGCCGACTACGTCGGCTACCGGTGGAACAAGGGCGGGCGCAAGCTGCTGGCCAGCAGCTACTCCAAGGGCGAGCCGGGCGCGTTCCCCACCGGCCGGCTGGTGCCCGGCCTGACGAAGGCGTTCGACGGGGTGCGGCCAGGGTCCCGGGTGGTGACCCGCATCCCGCCGAAGGACGGCTTCGGCGACGAGGGCGACCCGAAGCACCAGGTGGGCGGCGACGACACGCTGGTGTACGTCCTGGACGTCCGGGCGGTGTACCCGCGGACGGCGGGCCCGCACGGCGCGCGGCAGGCGCCGCTGAACGAGCCGGGGCTGCCGAAGGTGGCGGACGCGGCGGCGGGGCAGACGCCGGCGGTGACGATGCCGCGCTCGGCCCCGCCGAAGGGCCTCCAGGTCCGGACCCTGGTCAAGGGGGACGGCCCGCCCGTGCGCAAGGGCCAGCTGGTGGCGCTGCAGTACGGCGGCTACTTCTGGCGCGACGGGAAGGTGTTCAACTCCTCCTGGTCGGAGGGCCACCCGTTCGGGGCGATGATCGGGACCGGCCAGGTGATGAAGGGCTGGGACCAGGGCCTGGTGGGCCAGAAGGTGGGCAGCCGGGTGCTGCTGGTAGTGCCTCCGGCCCTCGGGTACGGGGCGAAGGGGCTGGCGCAGTTCGGCATCAGGGGCGACGACACGCTGGTGTTCGTCGTGGACCTCCTGGGCGCGCACTGAGCCGGGGTCTCTAAGTCGAGTGCCCGTCGTTCTTAGAATGGCGGGATGGAGGACATCGACGCGATCGCGCTGCTGCAGGATCCGGTGCGGCGGCGGCTGTACGAGTTCGTCGCGGCGCAGGGCCGGGAGGTGGGGCGCGGTGAGGCCGCCGAGGCGGCCGGCGTCGCGCGTACCCTGGCGGCGTTCCACCTGGACAAGCTGGTCGACGCCGGGCTCCTGGAGGCCGGCAGCAGGCGGCTGACGGGGCGGTCGGGGCCCGGGGCGGGGCGCCCGGCGAAGGTGTACCGGCGCTCGGCGGCGGAGCGGGACGTGTCGCTGCCCGCCCGCGACTACCGGACGGCGGCGGGCCTGCTGGCCGAGGCGGCGGAGACGGCCGGTCTCGACATGGAACTGCAGGACGCGGCCCGCCGCAGGGGCAGGGCGCTGCGGGACCGGGGCGCCCCCTTCGCGAGTCTGGACGATCTCGCGGCCGTGCTGGCCGACCGCGGCTACGAACCGGTCATGGACGATGACGGCGCCGTCCTGCGCATGCGCAACTGCCCCTTCCACGCCGTCGCCGAGCAGTTCCCGCCGCTCGTCTGCGGGATGAACCTGGCGCTGCTCGAAGGCCTGGTGGAGGGCTCGCGGGTCCGGGTCCGGATGGATCCCCGGCCCGGGTGGTGCTGCGTCGCGGCCCGTCCTTCTAAAAACAATGAGCATTGACATAGAAGTGGCGGGCGTGGTGGGGTGACCCCATGAGCACACGGACCCGGTACCACCTCGCGCAGTTCAACACCGCCACGCTCCGCTTCCCCCTCGGCGACCCGCGCATGGCGGACTTCGTCGCCCTGCTGGAGCCGGTCAACGCGCTCGCCGACGGGACGCCGGGGTTCGTCTGGCGTCTGGTGGAGGAGGGGGAGGCCGACGCCACCGGGATGCGCCCCGCCGGCGAGGACGTCATCGTCAACTTCTCGGTGTGGGAGTCGGCGGAGGCGCTGTGGGACTTCGTCTACCGCAGCGCCCATCTGGAGACGATGCGGCGCCGCCGCGAGTGGTTCCAGCGGCACGTGGACGCGCATCTCGTGCTGTGGTGGGTGCCGGCGGGCCACATCCCGAGCGTCGGCGAGGCCCTGGAGCGCCTCGCGCTGCTGCGCGCCGGCGGTCCCTCGCCGCGGGCGTTCACCTTCACGTCGTCCTACACCGCCGAGGAGGCCGCGAGCGCTGGAGCCGAGCCGGCCGGCGCCGGGCCCGCGGCGCCCTAGGGGTCAGCCGAGCAGGGCGGCCGTGTGGCGGCCCGCGGCGGCGGCCGCCAGGAAGTAGGGGAGGTCCTCGTCCAGCCGGCGCCCCATGGTCGACAGCCGGACGCCCCAGTCCTTCTCGGCGGCGCTGAGGACCTCGTGGAGGCCGTCCACGGGGACGGGGACGAGCCGGTGCCGGTCGCCCAGCGGCGCGGCGTCGGCGGCGACGCGGGCGCCGAAGTGGCCGCCGAGCTCGGGGACGGGGATGTCGGCGCGGGCCAGCGCCACGCGCCCGTACGCGGTCACGGAGTGGTGCGAGACGCCGATGTGCCGCTCGCGCCTGTCGCCCTCGCTGACCCGCAGCGACCCCACCGGCCGGCCGCCCAGCACGGACGCGGCGTTGACGGCCTCACCCGCCGAGACGCCCGAGAAGCCCCACCTGGTGCCCGTGCCCAGGTTCCCGGGGCCCTGGGCGAGGACCACCGCGTCGGCCTCCAGGACGAGGCGCGCGGCCAGCAGGCCGGTGTGGACGGTGACGGCCTCCAGGTCGCCGCCGAACGCCTGCCCCACCGTGACGGTCGCGGCGAGGGCCCCGGCGTCCTTCAGCCGGGCGATCGACATGGAGAACCACGACGGCAGCGCCCCGCCGTCCGGCATCACGTAGACGACCCGGGCGTCCGGGCGCCCGGCCAGCAGGGCGGCCAGGATCGGCGGCAGCGCGGAGTGCAGGTCGGCGACGACGACGGGCATCCCGTCCAGCGAGTCGGCGTCGCGCAGGGCCGCGTGGTGGGGCGAGTCCTGCTCGTCGGCGCCGAGGACGGTGGCCTGCAGCGGGGTGTAGCGGGCCTTGACCAGGTGGCCCGGCCCCTCAGGGTCGGGCGGGAGCCGGTCGGGCACCGCGACGACCATGGCGTACCCGCCGGTGCCGAGACCCATCGCCAAGGCCGTAGTGTTGAGCAGGACGGTGTCGCCCGGTTCGGGCCTTCCCACCAGGGCGGGATAGGCCAGGGCCCGGTGCGTCCCCTCGCCCCCGATCGAGACGTCCAGCTCGACCGCCCCCGGCCATTCGCGGCGGATGTCCTCGACTGTGCCTTTGCGCCATCGGATCACACCGGGAAACGGTAGCGTCCTGCACGACGGCACGTGGGGACGATCGGCACGCCGCCGGGGTTCGGGGCTCACGGAGGGAACGAGGTGGTGGCGAAGTGTCGCGGCGCAAGACCGAACGGCTGCTGAACCTGGTGGTCTGCCTGCTCGCCACCCGGCGCTATCTGACGGCCGAGCAGATCCGCCGGGCGGTGCCCGGCTACCCCGACTCCGACGAGGCGTTCAAGCGCATGTTCGAGCGGGACAAGGAGGAGCTGCGCGAGCTCGGCGTCCCGCTGGAGGTTGGCAGCGACCAGCAGGGCGGCGGCGGTGAGGAGATCGGCTACCGGATCCCCCCGCAGGCCTACGAGCTGCCCGACATCCACCTGAGCCCGGACGAGGCGGCGGTGCTGGGCCTGGCGGCGCGGGTGTGGCAGCGCGCCAGCATGGCCGAGGCGGCGTCGGGCGCGCTGCTGAAGCTGCGCGCGGCCGGGGTGGAGACCGACGTGGCCGCCGCGACGGGCATCGAGCCCCGGGTGAACACCCAGGACCCGTCCTTCCCCGCCCTGTGGGAGGCGGTGCGCGACGGCCGCCCGGTCGCCTTCGACTACCAGGGCATCGGGCGCACGTCGGTGGCGCGCCGCCACCTGGACCCCTGGGGCGTGGTGAGCCGGCGGGGCCGCTGGTACGTGGTCGGGTTCGACCGCGACCGCGACGAGCAGCGGGTGTTCCGGCTGAGCCGCATCGTCGGCGACGTCGCGACGGACGGCCCGCCCGGGTCGGTGACCGTCCCGGACGGCGTTGACGTTCGGCGCATCGCGTTCGACTGGAGCGAGCCGCTCGGCGAGCCCCGCCCGGCGGTCGTCCGCCTGCGGCGCGGAGCGGCGCAGGGCCCGCGGCGGTGGGCCCGGGACGTCCGCCCGGCCGACGCGCCGGGCTGGGACGGGGAGTGGGACGAGGCGGTCCTGACCTTCCGGGACGTCGACCGGTTCGCGCCCTACCTCGCGCGGTTCGCCGACGACCTGGTGGTCCTCGACCCGCCCGACCTGCGCGAGGCGGTCATCCAGCACCTGAAGTCGGTGCTGGCCGCGGCCGGCGCGCACCCGGCGGCGCACGGCGAGCATGGGGAGATGAGCGGCCGATGACGGCGAAGACGGCGGCCAAGGCGGCGACGACGTCCACCGACCGGCTCGCGCGCCTGCTGGCGCTCGTGCCGTACGTGGTGAACCGCGACTCGGTCGCGCTCGGCGAGGCCGCGGCCGCGTTCGGGGTGACCGAGAAGCAGCTGATCGACGATCTGAACCTGCTGTGGTGCGTGGAGCTGCGCGCGCCCGACCCCTACTGCCCGATCGACCTGTCCTACGAGGGCGGGGAGATCACGGTGGCGGAGGCGGAGTCGATCGCCCGGCCGCTGCGGCTGAAGGTGGACGAGGCGAGCGCGCTGCTGGTGGCGCTGCGGATGCTGGCCGAGATCCCCGAGCTGCACGACCGGGACGCGCTCAGCCGCGTGATCGCCAAGCTGGAGGGCGCGGCGGGCGCGGCCGCGGCGGTGTCCAGCAAGGTCTCCGTGGAGGTGGACGCCCGCGGCGGTTCGGCCGACTCGGCCCGCACCGCGGTCGGCGTGCTGCGCGAGGCGATCGCGGCGGGCCGCCGCGTCCACCTGACCTACTACGTCCCGGCGCGCGACGAGAACACCGAGCGCGACGTCGACCCGATGCGGCTGCTGGTCGTGGAGGGCACCACCTACCTGGAGGGCTGGTGCCGCCGGGCGGAGGGGGTGCGGCTGTTCAAGCTGGACCGGATCGCCGACCTGTCGGTGCTGGACGTGCCCGCCGAGGTGCCGGACGACGCGGAGCCGATCGACGTGGACGCCGGCCTGTTCCGCCCCTCGCCGCAGGACGAGGCGGTCACCCTGGAGCTGTCCCCGCGCGGCCGGTGGGTCGCCGACTACTACCCGTGCGAGAGCGTGGAGGAACTGGGGGAGGGGCGGCTCCGGGTCGTCCTGCGCACCCCTGACGCCCGCTGGGTGCGGGGCCTGGCGCTGCGGCTCGGCGACCAGGGCCGCGTCGTGGCCCCGGAGGCGATCGCGGCCGGGGTGCGGGAGGACGCGTCGCGGGCCCTGGCCCGGTACGGCCTGGCGTGAGCGGATCGGATAGCGTGGCGGGCGTGGCGTGGGTTTCGGTGTCGGTGTCGCTCGGGTTCGCCGGGCTGGCCGTGCTCGCCTGGTGCGCGTTCAAGGTGTGGCTCGGCGTGCGGCGTTTCGGACGTGAACTGGAGCGCACCAGGCGCCGGCTGGAGCCGGAACGGTCGGCGCTGAGCGATGAACTCTCCCGGCTCGAGGACGATCGGTCGCCACAACCGCCCCGGGACGGCGTACGATCGTCCTGAGTGTCACCCGTCGAAGAAGGACTTGCACATGCCGAACATCGGGACCCCCGAACTGCTCATCATCCTGCTGGTCGTCGTCCTGATCTTCGGGTCGGCGAAGCTGCCCCAGCTCGCCCGTTCGCTGGGCAAGTCGGCGCGCATCCTGAAGGCCGAGACCAAGGGCCTGCGCGAGGACGATGACGACGCGCCGGCCGACCGGCCCGCCAAGACCATGCCGTCCTCGCAGGGCGAGGACGCGCGCGACAGGGCGGCGCGGCTGCGCGAGG
Source organism: Actinomadura sp. NPDC000929 (assembly GCF_040492065.1). Classification (NCBI taxonomy): domain Bacteria; kingdom Bacillati; phylum Actinomycetota; class Actinomycetes; order Streptosporangiales; family Thermomonosporaceae; genus Actinomadura; species Actinomadura sp. NPDC000929. The sequence goes on from NZ_JBEUPA010000131.1 coordinate 7,522, forward strand.
AGGCGGCCCGGCTGGAGCGCGAGGCCGCGGCGGCCGAGGGCGGGCAGCGCTCCCGCGGCGTGCTGGGCTCCGGCGAGCCGATCCAGGGCGTGCCGGTGTCGGACCCCGGTCAGGCGCGCAAGGCCTGATCCGGCCCCCGCCCCGACCCGCCACCCCCGAACCGAATGCCGACGATGAAGCTGAACAGGCGCGACGCCGCCGCCCCCGACGGCCGCATGCCCCTCATGGACCACCTCCGTGAGCTGCGGAACAGGCTGATCAAGGCCGTGCTGGCCTTCGCGGTGGGCGCGATCGTCGGCTGGCTGCTGTTCGACCCGGTCTGGGACTTCCTCAAGCAGCCGTACTGCTCCCTGCCCCAGTCCCACGTGGTCGACAAGGACCAGTGCTCCCTGTTCGTCAACGGGATCTTCTCCTCGTTCTTCCTGAAGCTGAAGATCTCCTGCATCATCGGCGGGGTCATCTCGTCGCCGTTCTGGCTGTACCAGATGTGGGCGTTCGTGGCGCCCGGCCTGTACCAGCGGGAGCGGCGCTGGACGTACGTGTTCCTCGGCGCCGCCGTCCCCCTCTTCTTCGTCGGCACCGCCCTGGCGTACCTGACGGTCGACAAGGGCCTGGCGATCTTCCTGGGGTTCGTCGCCGACGACGTCAAGCCCCTGATCACGGTCGACAGCTACCTCAGCTACGTGCTGACGATGCTGCTGGTGTTCGGGCTGACGTTCGAGCTCCCGCTGTTCGTCGTCGTCCTGAACATGGCGGGCGTGCTGAGCTCGTCGCGGATCCGCCGGTCCCAGCGGCTGATCCTTTTCGGGATCTTCGTCTTCGCGGCGGTCGCCACGCCGAGCGCCGACCCGTTCACGATGCTCGCGCTCGCGCTGCCGACCGTCCTGCTGTTCGAGATCGCCGCGCTGCTGGCCTTCCTCAACGACCGCAGGCGGGCCCGCCGGCCCGACCCGTACGCGGGCCTGTCCGACGACGAGGTCTCGCCCCTCGACCTCGAGTCGATCGACGCGGAGCTGGAGAAGGGCGACCGGGCCCGCTGATTGGGTATCGGGCCTGTCGAAACCGTAGGCTCGAAGGTATGACCACCCCCGACACCACGTCGGCCGGACAGAGCCCGGCCCAGCGCTACGCCGCCTACCGCCGGCGCACCGCCGGGCACGGCCCGGCCCTGCTGGACTTCCGGACGCTGTACGACTTCGAGCTCGACGCGTTCCAGCTGGAGGCGTGCCAGGCCCTGGAGGAGGGCAGCGGCGTGCTGGTCGCCGCCCCCACCGGTTCCGGGAAGACGGTGGTGGGGGAGTTCGCGGTCCACCTCGCCCTGACCGGCGGCACCAAGTGCTTCTACACGACGCCGATCAAGGCGTTGTCGAACCAGAAGTACGCCGACCTCGTCCGCCGGTACGGCCCGGAGAAGGTGGGCCTGCTGACCGGCGACAACAGCGTCAACGGCGAGGCCCCGATCGTGGTCATGACGACCGAGGTCCTGCGGAACATGCTGTACGCGGGCTCCCAGACCCTCGCCGGGCTGGCGTTCGTCGTGATGGACGAGGTGCACTACCTCGCCGACCGGTTCCGCGGCGCCGTCTGGGAAGAGGTGATCATCCACGTTCCGGACTCGGTGCGGATCGTGGCGCTTTCGGCGACCGTCAGCAACGCCGAGGAGTTCGGCGAGTGGCTGCACGAGGTCCGCGGCGACACCGCGGTGATCGTGGACGAGCACCGCCCCGTCCCGCTGTTCCAGCACATGCTGGTCGGGACGCGGCTGTACGACCTGTTCGTCGACACCGGCCGGGGCGGGGACCGGCAGGCCAGGCTGAACCCGCAGCTGACGCGGATGGCGGTGGAGGAGGTCCGGCGCGCCAAGGTCAACCAGGGCCGCCGCACCGGCCGCCGCCGGGCCGCGCGCCCGCAGCGGTTCCGGCCGCCCGCCCGGCCCGACGTGATCGAGCGGCTGGAGCGCGCCGGGCTGCTCCCGGCGATCACGTTCATCTTCAGCCGCGCCGGCTGCGACGCCGCGGTCCTGCAGTGCCTGCACGCCGGGATCCGGCTGACCTCCCGGGAGGAGGCCGAGGAGATCCGCGCGCACGCCGAGCTGCGCACCGCCGACATCGCGCCGGAGGACCTGCGGATCCTCGGCTACGGCGACTTCCTGGCGGCCCTGGAGCGCGGCGTCGCCGCCCACCACGCCGGGATGCTCCCCACCTTCAAGGAGATCGTCGAGGAGCTGTTCACCCGCGGGCTGATCAAGGCCGTGTTCGCGACCGAGACGCTCGCGCTCGGCATCAACATGCCGGCCCGCACCGTGGTGATCGAGAAGCTGGACAAGTGGAACGGCGAGGCCCACGTCGACCTCACCCCGGGTGAGTACACCCAGCTCACCGGGCGCGCCGGGCGGCGCGGCATCGACGTCGAGGGCCACGCCGTGGTCGTGTGGGGCCCGAACGTCGAGCCCGCGTCCGTGGCGGGGCTGGCCGGCACCCGCACCTACCCGCTGAACTCCAGCTTCCGGCCGTCCTACAACATGGCCGTGAACCTGGTCGGCGCCGTCGGCCTCGAGCGGGCCCGCACGCTCCTGGAGGAGTCGTTCGCGCAGTTCCAGGCCGACCGCGCCGTCGTCGGCCTGGCCCGGCAGGTGCACAAGAACGAGGAGGCCCTCCAGGGCTACGCCAAGGCCGCCGAGTGCCATCTCGGCGACTTCATGGAGTACTCCGCGATGCGGCGGCGGCTGTCGGACCGCGAGTCCGAGCTGTCGCGCGAGCGGGCCGGGGCCCGCCGCGCCGAGGCCGCCCGGTCCCTGGAGCGGCTGCGGCCGGGCGACGTCATCCTCGTCCCGTCCGGGCGGCGCTCGGGCCTGGCCGTCGTCCTGGACCCCGGCGTCGGCCGCCGCTCCGACGGGCCCGCGCCGCTCGTGCTGACCGTGAACCGGTCCGTGCAGCGCCTGTCGATCCAGGACTTCCCGCGCGCGGTGGAGCCCGTCGAGCGGATCCGCATCCCGAAGTCCTTCAGCCCCCGCAACCCCCAGGACCGGCGCGACCTGGCGTCCACGCTGCGCAACAAGGTCCCCGACGACGCGCGCGAGCGCAAACGCTCGCGCGGCGACTCGCCCACCACCGACGACGCCGAGATCGTCCGGCTGCGCGCCGACCTGCGCGCGCACCCGGTGCACGGCTGCGACAAGCGCGAGGACCACGCCCGCTGGGCCGAGCGCTACCACCGCCTGGAGCGCGAGACCGAGCAGCTCCGGCGCCGCGTCGAGGGCCGCTCCCAGGTCATCGCCCGCACCTTCGACCGCGTCTGCGCCGTCCTGCAGCAGCTCGGCTACCTCGACGGCGACTCCGTCACCGCCGACGGCCGCCGCCTCGGCCGCATCTACAACGAGCTGGACCTGCTCACCGCCGAGAGCCTGCGCGAGGGCCTGTGGGAGAAGCTCGGCCCGGCCGAGCTGGCCGCGTGCGTGTCCGCCCTCGTCTACGAGTCGCGGCAGCCCGACGACGCGACGCCTCCCCGCACGCCCCCCGGCCCGGCGCAGGACGCGCTGGCGTCCATGGTGCGGCTCTGGGGGGTGCTGGAGGGCGTCGAGCGCGACAACCGCGTCTCGTTCCTGCGCGAGCCCGACCTCGGCTTCGCGTGGACGGCCTACCGGTGGGCCAAGGGCGACGACCTCGACGAGGTGCTGATGGAGAGCGACCTCACCGCGGGCGACTTCGTGCGGGCCGTCAAGCAGCTCCTCGACCTTCTCGGCCAGGTCACCGACGCCGCGCCCGCCAACAGCCACATCCGCAAGACCGCCCGCCGCGCCATGGACGCCATGCGCCGCGGCGTCGTCGCCTACTCGTCCGTCGCGTAGGCGGCCCGGCGCCGCGCCCGCCGGGCCGAGAGCGTCCGGTCGACGCGGTGGGCGGCCAGCCGGACCAGCAGGGGCTCCGGCGGGCGCCTCAGCCAGGCGGGGGACAGGCGGTGGGCGAGGCCGGCGGTCCGCAGGAGCGCGCCGGCCGCCCGGCGGCGGGCGGGGGTCCACGGCAGGCCGAACTGGTCGCGCAGCTCGTCCGGCAGGAGCGCGGCCGTGAGGAGGCGGAAGACGGCGAGCGCGGGGGCCAGGGCGCGCAGGCGGCGGGGCCACAGGACCGCGGAGGCGACCTCGCGGGCGGTGCCGGTGACCTCCAGGGCGGCGATCGTGTCGGCCATGTAGGCGCGGAACGCGGCCAGGTCGGGCGGCTGCGCCTCCAGGGGGCAGCCGAGGACCTCGGCGACCACCCGCGCCTGCCGGTAGTAGGCCTCGGCCAGGCCGGGGTCGTCGCCCCGCATGACGTGCTCGTAGACATGCAGGGCCGAGTCGATGAGGGTCGCGTTGACCCAGAGCTGGAGGCCGGGGTCGTTGCCGGAGTAGTCCTCGCCGCGCACGGTCGTGTGGATGCCGCGCACCTTGGCCGCGATGCGCGCCACCTGCTCCGGCGTGCCGAAGGTGACGATCAGCAGGAAGTCGAGGGTGCCGAACAGCCGGGCCAGGGGGCGCTCGGCGAAGTCGCTGTGCCGGGCGACGCCGCGGGCCACGGCCGGGTGGGCGAGCTGCATGAGCAGCGCCCGGCCGGCCGCGAGGCCGACCAGCGGTTCGGCGGCCAGGGTCCGCAGTACGTCGCGGTCGGCGAGGCGCTCCGGCGTGGTCTGGGACGGGGCGGTCACGGCGCCTCCCGGCGGTCGGATCGTGCCCGGCCATCCTCCCGCACCTATTGGCAGACAGTCAATAAGGCGGCCTCCTCCTGGCGGCGGAGGCCCCGCGGTCCCGCCGCGCGGGATCATCGGCACTGAGGAGGATCCGGTCGCCGCGCCGGGGCGCTAGTGTGATTCCGGTCACGGAACAACTACCGAGAGACGCCGGGAGAGGCATGATCGAGGCGGAGAACCTCACCAAGCGCTACGGCGACAGGACGGCCGTGGACGACCTGTCGTTCACGGTGGTCCCCGGGCGGGTCACCGGGTTCCTCGGCCCCAACGGCGCCGGGAAGTCGACCACCATGCGGCTGCTGCTCGGCCTGGACCGGCCGGACCGCGGGGACGCCCGGATCCACGGCCGCCACTACCGCGACCTGAACGCGCCGCTGCGCGTCGTCGGGGCGCTGCTGGAGGCGCGGGCCGTGCACACCGGCCGCAGCGCCTACAACCACCTGCTGTGCCTCGCCCAGACGCAGGGCATCGGCCGGAAGCGCGTCGACGAGGTGGTCGAGCTCGTCGGCCTCACCGGCGTGGCCCGCAAGCGCGCCGGCGGCTTCTCGCTCGGCATGGGGCAGCGGCTCGGCATCGCCGCCGCGCTGCTCGGCGACCCGTCGGTGCTCGTCCTGGACGAGCCGGTCAACGGCCTCGACCCCGAGGGCATCGTGTGGATCCGCACGCTCATGCAGCGGCTCGCCGCCGAGGGGCGCACGGTGTTCGTCTCCAGCCACCTGATGAACGAGATGGCCGTCACCGCCGAGCACCTCATCGTCATCGGCCGCGGCCGGCTGATCGCGGACTGCTCCACCGAGGAGTTCATCGAGCGCAGCACCGAGAAGGCGGTGATCGTCCGGAGCCCGGACGCGGCCCGCCTCGCCGACCTCGTCGCCGCCGAGGGCGGCAAGGCCTTCCCGAACGGGGACGGGCTGCTCAACGTGACCCACATGGAGGCGCCCCGCGTCGGGGAGCTGGCGGCGGCCGAGGGCATCGTCCTGCACGAGCTCACCCCGACCCGCGGCTCGCTGGAGTCGGCGTTCATGGAACTGACCCGCGACAGCGTCGAGTACGGCGGAGGCGGCGCGCCCGCCCCGGGCCCGGTCCCGGCCCCGAGCGCGGTGCCCGTCGAGGAGGGGGAGACCCGATGACCACCGCCACCGCCACGCCCGCTGCCGACCCCACGGCCCACCCCCGCCCCGGCTTCGGCCGGCTGCTGCTCTCGGAGTGGACGAAGATCCGCACCGTGCGGTCCACGCTGTGGACGCTGATCCTGCTCGTCGTGGTCGACCTCGGCTTCACCGCGCTGCTGGTGGGCCTCACCGTCGCGCAGTGGGACAAGACCGACCCCGCCGACCGCGCCTCGGTCGTCGCCGACCCGACCGGCTTCATCCTCGGCAGCGGGTTCTTCCTCGGCCAGCTGACGATCTGCGTGCTCGGCGTGCTGGTCATCGCCTCGGAGTACTCCACCGGCATGATCCGCGCGAGCCTGCTCGCGGTGCCGCGGCGGCTGCCCGTGCTGTGGGCGAAGGCCATGGTGTTCGCGGCGGTCGTGCTCGTCCTCGGCGTCGCGGTGTCGTTCGTCTCGTTCTTCATCGGCTCGGCGCTCATCGGCGACAAGGCGGAGGTGTCGCTGGGCGACGACGGCGTGCTGCGCGCCGTCGTCGGCGGCGGCCTGTACCTGGCGATGCTCGGGCTGTTCGCCCTGGCGATCGGCGCCATCGTGCGGCACCCCGCCGGAGGGATCACCGGCGTCATCGGGTTCGTGCTGGTGCTGGCGCCGCTGGCCACGCTGCTGCCCGGCAGCGTCGGCGACCACATCCACGCCTACCTGCCGTCCGAGGCCGGCCATCTGATCGCCCAGTCCCGCCAGGGCCCCGACGACCTGCTGACCCCCTGGCAGGGGTACGGGGTCTTCGCGATCTGGACCGGCGTTCTGCTGGCCGTCGCCGCCGTCCTGCTCAAGCGCCGCGACGCCTGAGGCGCCGGCGCCGTCCGGACCGTCTGGGCCGCCCGCAAGGGCGGTCCGGACGGGTCTGGCGCACGGGGAGGCCGGGACCGGAACGCCCGTCCTCCCGCCCGGCTCCGAGTAACGGCAGGTCCCCGGGTAGTGGAGGGGCATGCTGGACGACCTCGGAGCCGAGGACTCCCTCCCGAAGGCCCTCCGCGACTACGCCCTCATCGCCGACGGCGAGCGCGGCGTTCTCGTGGGCCCGCACGGCGAGTACGCGTGGATGTGCTTCCCCGCATGGGACTCGCCGCCCGCCTTCGCGGGCCTGCTCGGCGGCCCCGGCGCGTACGTGGTGCAGCCCGCTCCCGGGCGGTGGGTCTGGGGCGGCTACTACGAGGACCGCGGGCTCATCTGGCACAGCCGGTGGGTGACCGGCGGCGCGATCCTGGAGTGCCGCGAGGCCCTCGCCCGCCCGGCCGCCCCTGACCGGGCGGTCATCCTGCGCGCGTGCCGGGCCGTCCGCGGCCGTTCCCGCGTCCGCGCCCTGCTGGACGTCCGCACCGGTCACGGTGCGTCCCGGATGGGCGACCCGCGCCGGGACGGCCCGGACTGGACGGCCGGCGGCGGGGGCGCGTCGCTGCGCTGGCGCGGAGCGGACGGGGCCGTCGTGCGGGCGGGACGCGACGGCGGGCCCGTGCTGGAGCTCGCCTTCGACCTGGACGAGGGCGAGACCCGCGACCTCGTCCTGGAGATAGCCGAGGGCGGCGCCCGCGGCCCGCTGGACGCCGACGATCTGTGGGAGGCCACGGAGCGGGACTGGCACGGGGCCGTGCCGGACTGCCGCGACACCATCGCCCCGCGCGACGCCCGCCTCGCCTACTCCGTCCTCACCGGCCTCACCGCCTCCGGCGGCGGCATGGTCGCCGCCGCCACGACGGCGCTGCCGGAGCGCTCGGACGAGGGCCGCAACTTCGACTACCGCTACGCCTGGATCCGCGACCAGTGCTTCGCCGGGCGCGCCGTCGCCCTCCACGGCGGCCCGCCCCGCCTGCTGCGCGGCGCCGTGGAGTTCGTGTCGGCCCGCGTCCTCGCCGACGGTGAGGGGCTGAAACCCGCCTACACCGTCACCGGGCGGCCGGTGCCGGCCGAGAGCACCGGCGACCTGCCCGGTTATCCCGGCGCCCGGGTGGTCTTCGGGAACAAGGCGGGCGAGCAGTTCCAGCTGGACGCGCTGGGGGAGGCGCTGCTGCTCTTCGCCGCCGCCGCCGAGCACGACCGCCGGGTCCCGGAGGCGGTGGAGGCCGCCCGCGTCGCGGCCGGCGCGGTCGCGCGCCGCTGGACCCGGCCCGAGGCGGGCATCTGGGAGATCCACGACGACCTGTGGACGCATTCGCGCCTGACCTGCGTCGCCGGGCTGCGCCAGGCGGCCCGGACGCTGGCGGGCCGCGCCGAGGCCGACCGGTGGACCTCGCTCGCCGACGCCATCCTCGCCGAGACGTCCCGGACGTCGCTCACCCCGGAGGGCCGGTGGAGGCGCGCGCCCGGCGACGACCGGGTGGACGCGGCGCTGCTCATCCCGCCGCTGCGGGGGGCGCTGCCGAGCGACGACCCGCGCACCGCCGCCACGCTGCGGGCGGTGCGCGAGGACCTCGTCGAGGAGGGGTTCGTCTACCGGTACCGGGTGGGGGACGAGCCGCTCGGCGTGGCCGAGGGCGCCTTCATCCTCTGCGGCTTCTTCCTCGCCCTCGCCGAGGACCGCCAGGGCGACACGGCCCGCGCCCTCGCCGCCTTCGAGCGGACCCGGTCGGGCTGCGCGACCAGCGGCCTGTTCTCCGAGGAGTACGACCTCAGGCAGCGGCAGCTGCGCGGCAACATGCCCCAGGCGTTCGTGCACGCCCTGCTGCTGGAGGCCGCCTCCCGCCTCGCCGGCTGACCCGCGGGGAACCGGCGGGTCCGGGCGGTTGAACCACGGCGTGCAAGTACTGTCGCGCGCTGGTGTCGGTCGACCCGGGGGCGCGCCGCGCCGTCGTGGAGCCCGGCGCGCCGAGCACCGCCTGATGGGGCCCAGGCCGTCCACCCACGACACCTGCACGATCGGCGGGATGATCGGCAACAACTCGTGCGGCGCGTCGGCGCAGGCCTACGGGAAGATGGTCGACTCCGTTGTGCGGCTGGGGGTGCTGACCTGCGACGGGCTGCGGATGTGGGTCGGCGAGACCTCGCGGGAGGAGTACGAGCGGATCATCGCCGAGGGTGGCCGGCGCGCCGAGATCTACCGGGCGCTGCGCGACCTGCGCGACGAGGACATGGAGCTGATCCGCGCCCGCCACCCCGATATCCCGCGACGCGTGTCGGGCTACAACCTTGACTCGCTGCTGCCGGAGAAGGGCTTCGACGTGGCCCGCGCCCTCGTCGGCTCGGAAGGCACGCTCGTGGCGGTGCTGCGCGCGGAGATCCGCCTGGTGCCGGTCCCGGCGTTCGGGTCGCTCGCCGTCCTCGGCTACGACGGCATCGCGGAGGCGGGCGACGCCGTGCCGCGCGTCCGCCGTCGCGCCCGCTCGCGCTGGAGGGCATGGACGAGCGGTTCCTCGGCCTGGCCAAGCGCGACCACCTCGCCGCGCCCCGCGTGGTGAAGGACATGCCGGAGGGAGCGGGCTGGCTCATGGTCCGCTTCGGCGGCGACACCGAGGACGAGGCCGACCGCAGGGCCCGGTCGCTCATCGAGCGACCTGGAGAACGGGCCGAACCCGCCGCGCTGCACCTTCGTGCACGACCCGCGGGAGGAGGAGCGGCTCTGGAGGGTGCGCGAGGCGGGACTCGGCGCGACCGCCTACCCGCCGGGACGGGCCGACACGCACGAGGGCTGGAAGGACGCCGCCATCCCGCCCGACCGGCTCGGCGACTACCTGCGCGACTTCCGCGCCCTCATCGAGGAGTTCGGCTACGGCCCGACACGTTCACCGACAACGGTCCGCGTGATCGCTCAACCGCACTGCCATCAGCACGCCGTCATGGGGTTCGGCGCCGACCAGAGCGTGCTGGCGCGCCGGGGTCGATGTGCGGGCGCTCGACGCCGGCGAGGGGACGGCGGTCCTCGCCGACGGGTTCTCCTGCCGGACGCAGATCGAGACGGGGAGCGCCGCCCGCCCGCGCCATCTCGCCGACCTCCTCCCGGACGAGGCGGGCCGGTTCCGGTCGGCGTTGGCGGCGGCGGGACCGGCCCCGGTAGAAAGTCGTCATGAACGAGCTGCAGGACGACGGGGTCGACGCGGTGACCTCGGCGCTGCTGACCGCGTCCCGCCTGCTGGTGGCGGTCTCAGCGCGCTCCCTGGCCGCGGTGGAGGGCGCCGTCACCCTGCCGCAGTTCCGGCTCCTGGTGGTGCTGGCCTCGCAGGGGCCGGCCAAGCTCGTGACTCTCGCCGGGCTGCTGGAGGTCAACCCCTCGACCGCGATGCGGATGGTGGACCGGCTGGCCGCCGCCGGGCTGGTGGACCGCCAGGCCAGCCCCGACAGCGGCCGCGAGGTCCGCATCCAGCTCACCCCGGCCGGGCGCGGAATCGTCGACGACGTGACCGCCCGCCGCCGCGCCGACATCGCCGCCGTGGTGGCCCGGATGCCGGCCGGGCAGCGGCGGGCCCTCGTCGACGCGCTGCGCGCCTTCACCGAGGCCGGCGGCGAACCGCCCGTCACCTCCCTGGCCCGGCTCGGCTGGACCTGAGGCCCGGCCCGTTCCCGCCCGGCCGAACCTCCGCGCCCGGACGTGCGTACTGCGCGACGACGCCCCTTCCCCGACACGAAAGGCGGCGGCGGATGCGAGAACCCCGACCGGTCGTCGCTGCGGCGTGCGGCCTCGCCGCGGCGCTGCTCCTCGGCGCCTGCGCGCCGATCGGCCGCCAGGCCTCCGACGGCGGCGCCGTGGCGCCGCAGGCCAACGCCCGGAACGCGGCCCAGTCCACCGTCGACACCCCGTGGGGGCCGCTCGGCCCCGCCGACCGCGACCTCATCGTGCGGGTCCGGCAGGCGGGTCTGTGGGAGATCCCCGTGGGCCGGGAGGCCGAGCGCCGCGCCGCGCGGGCCGCGACCCGCCGCAACCTCGGCGAGATCGCGCGCCAGCACGCCCGGCTGGACCAACTGGACCGCGCGGTCGCCGCCAGGCTGAACGTTCCGCTGCCGAACCAGCCGACACCGGACCAGCAGAGCTGGATGTCGGAGATCACCGGCAAGTCGGGGAACGACTACGACCGGACGGCCGTCGCCCGCCTGCGGATGGCGCACGGCCAGATCTACCCGGCGATCGCCGCCGTCCGCGGCAGCACCCGCAACACGCTGGTGCGGAACTTCTCCGAGCAGTGCGAGACGTTCGTCCGCACCCACATGCGGCTGCTGGAGGGCACCGGATTCGTCACCGGCGACATGCTGCCCGACCCGCCCGAGGCCACCGGCGCGCCCCCGCCCGGGGACCCCGGGCACTCGCACGGCCCGGCGCCGGCCGCGACCACGCTGGTGGGCGGAGGGTAGGCCGGGCCGGTCCGCGTCAGGCGGGCAGCTCGGCGACCAGCGCGTCCAGGGTGGCACCGAGCGGGGCGTCCAGCGTGACCAGGGCGTGCGGGTCGCCCCGGGTGGCGCCGCGGTTGACGATCGCCACCGGGACGCCGTGCCGCGCCGCGTGCCGGACGAACCGGTAGCCCGACAGCACGGTCAGCGACGATCCCAGCACCAGCAGCGCCCCCGCCCGCTCCGTCAGCGCGAAGCAGTCCCCGACGCGGGCCGGGGGCACGTTCTCGCCGAAGAAGATCACGTCGGGCTTGAGCGCGCCGCCGCACCGCTCGCAGCCCACGATCCGGAACGCCTCGACGGCCTCGTCGCGCAGGACGGCGTCGCCGTCAGGGTTGATCGTCTCGGCGCGGGCCGTCCAGCCGGGGTTGGCCGCGCGCAGCCGCTCGTCGAGCCGCTCGCGCGCGGACCGCTCGCCGCAGGACAGGCACAGGACGCGGTCCAGCGCGCCGTGCAGCTCGATCACCTCGCGCGCGCCCGCGGCCTGCTGGAGCCCGTCGACGTTCTGGGTGATGATCCCGGCCAGCAGGCCGCGCCGCTGCAGCTCGGCGACCGCGCGGTGCCCGGAATTCGGGCGGGCCCGCGCGATGTGCCGCCAGCCGAGGTGGCTGCGCGCCCAGTAGCGGCGCCGCGCCGCCTCGCTCCCGGTGAACGCCTGGTAGGTCATCGGCTCCGCGCGCCGCCGGCGGCCCGTCTCCCCGCGGTAGTCGGGGATGCCCGACTCGGTCGACAGCCCCGCGCCGCTCAGCACCACCACGTCGCCGTCCGAGACGAGGTCGGCCAGCATCGGCAGGCCGGTCTTCGTCCCGTTCTCCGCAAGCTCCGTCACCCTTCCATGGTGCACGACCGGGGCTGGTGCGGCGCGGGGCGCCCGCCCCGCATCGCGGGCGGGCCGGCTGTGAGGGCCACTTAACGCGGGGGTGACAGCGAGGATCCGCGCGAGTAATACGGGCCGCCGAGGATCGGCCCCATGGGAGCCGACAGCAGACCGGACAAGCGCCTGGTCGTCGCCGGCCACGGGCCGGCCGCGCACCGCCTGGTGGAGGCGGTGCGCGAGCGCGACACCGCCGGCACGTGGACGATCACGGTGATCGGCGAGGAGCCCCGCACCGCCTACGACCGCGTGGCGCTCACGACGCATCTGGAGGGCGCCGACCTGGCCTACCCCGCGCACGACGGCGCGGTCACCGTGCGGACCGGGGAGCGTGTCACCGGGATCGACCGCGCGGCCCGGACGGTCGCCACCTCGGCGGGGAGCGCCGTCCCCTACGACGCGCTCGTCCTCGCCACGGGTTCCGCGCCGTTCGTCCCCCCGGTCCGGGGGCGGGACCTGCCGGGGGTCTTCGTCTACCGCACGATCGACGACCTGGACGCGATCCGCGCGTACGCGCGGGGCCGGGCCACCGGCGCCGTCGTCGGCGGCGGCCTGCTCGGCCTGGAGGCGGCCCGCGCGATCCAGGGCCTCGGCCTGCGCAGCGGCGTCGTGGAGGTGGCGCCGTGGCTGATGCCGCGCCAGCTGGACGAGGGCGGCGGCGCGATGCTGCGCCGCCACATCGAGGCGCTCGGCATGGCCGTGCACGCGGGCACCCCCATGCGGGCCCTGGAGGCCGGGGAGGACGGCTCGGTCCGGCGCGTCGTCCTGGAGGACGGCACGGCGCTCGACGCCGAGGTCGTGGTGTTCTCCGCCGGGATCCGCCCGCGCGACGAGCTGGCCCGCGGCTGCGGGCTGCCGGTGGGGGAGCGCGGCGGGATCGTGGTGGACGCCTCCTGCCGCACCGAGGACCCCGCCGTCTTCGCGATCGGCGAGTGCGCCCTGGTCGGCGGCACGGTGTACGGGCTGGTCGGGCCCTGCTTCTCGATGGCCGAGGTGGTCGCGGACCGGCTGCTGTCCCCCGCGAGCACGGCGGTGTTCGAGGGCGCGGACATGTCGACCAAGCTCAAGCTGATGGGCGTCGACGTCGCCAGCTTCGGCGACCCGTTCGCCGGTCCCGAGCGGGGCGCGCTCGGCGTCACCTACACCGACCCGGTCGCCGGGGTCTACAAGCGGCTCGTCGTCAGCGACGACGCGCGGACCCTGCTCGGCGGCGTCCTCGTCGGCGACGCCGAGGCCTACGGCACGCTCCGCGCCCACGTCGGCGGCGGCCTGCCGGGCGCGCCCGAGCAGATGCTGTTCGGCGGCACCGAGGCGGCGGGCGGCGACCTGCCCGGCGCGACGGTCATCTGCTCCTGCAACAACGTCACCGCCGAGGGCATCCGCCGCACGGTCGCCGAGTGCTCCCTGACCGACGTCGCGGGCGTGAAGGACCGCACCAGGGCCGGGACGAGCTGCGGAAGCTGCGTCCCGCTGGTGAAGCGGATCCTGGACGCCGAGCTGACCGCCGCGGGGATCGAGGTCAGCAAGGCGATCTGCGAGCACTTCGACTACAGCCGCGCCGAGCTGTTCGACATCGTCCGGGCCGGGCGGGTCGGGAGCTTCACCCAGCTCGTGCAGGAGCACGGGACGGGCCGCGGCTGCGACATCTGCAAGCCCGCCGTCGCCTCCATCCTCGCCAGCCTGGGCAACGGCCACATCCTCGAAGGCGAGCAGGCGGCGCTGCAGGACACCAACGACCACTTCCTGGCCAACCTGCAGAAGAACGGCACGTACTCGGTGGTCCCGAGGGTCCCCGGCGGCGAGATCACCCCCGAGAGGCTCATCGTGATCGGGGAGGTGGCGCGCGACTTCGGGCTCTACACCAAGATCACCGGCGGTCAGCGGATCGACCTGTTCGGCGCCCGCGTCGAGCAGCTGCCCGAGATCTGGCGGCGGCTCGTCGAGGCCGGGTTCGAGTCCGGCCACGCCTACGGCAAGGCGCTGCGCACGGTGAAGTCGTGCGTGGGCTCCACCTGGTGCCGCTACGGCGTCCAGGACTCGGCCGCGATGGCGATCCGGCTGGAGCTGCGCTATCGGGGGCTGCGCGCCCCGCACAAGCTGAAGTCGGCCGTGTCCGGCTGCGCCCGCGAGTGCGCCGAGGCGCAGAGCAAGGACTTCGGCGTCATCGCCACCGAGAACGGCTGGAACCTCTACCTCGCCGGGAACGGCGGCATGCGGCCCCGGCACGCCGACCTGTTCGCCACCGACCTCGCCGGCGAGGAGCTGATCACTTACATCGACCGCTTCCTGATGTTCTACATCCGCACCGCCGACCGGCTCCAGCGCACCGCGAGCTGGCTGGAGTCCCTCGACGGCGGCCTGGACTACCTGCGCGAGGTGATCGTGGACGACCGGCTCGGCATCTGCGCCGACCTCGACGCGGCCATGGCCCGCCACGTCGCCTCCTACTCCGACGAGTGGCGCGACACCCTGGAGGACCCCGAGCGGCTCCGCCGGTTCGTCTCGTTCGTCAACGCGCCGCAGACCCCCGACCCGAGCATCGCCTTCGAGGTCGAGCGCGACCAGATCAAGCCGCTCCCCCTGGAGGTGAAGCGGTGAGCGCCGCGGACCCGGCGGGCGTGGTCGTCGTCGGCAACGGCATGGCCGGCTCCCGGTTCGTGGACGAGCTGCGGTCCCGGGACGCCGCGACGCCGGTGACGGTGTTCGGCGCGGAGGCGCAGCGCCCCTACAACCGGATCCTGCTGTCGAACGTCCTCGCCGGGAAGACGCGCCCCGACCACATCAGCCTGGTCGACGCCGCCTGGTACGCCTCGCACGGCGTGGACGCCCGCCTCGGCGTCGAGGTCACCCGCATCGACCGCGCGGCAAGGACCGTGCACGCATCGGACGGGACGGTCACCCCCTACGGCACGCTCGTCCTCGCGACCGGCAGCACCGCGTTCGTCCCGCCGATGCCGGGCCTGGAGGACGGCCTTCCGGGCGGCGCGCAGGTGTTCCGCACGCTGGAGGACTGCCGCCGCATCTCCGCCCTGGCCGAGTCGGCGCGCCGCGCGGTGGTCGTCGGCGGCGGGCTGCTGGGCATCGAGGCGGCGCGCGGGCTCACCGGCCTCGGCCTGGAGGTGACGGTCCTGCACCTGGCCGGGCATCTCATGGAACGCCAGCTCGACCCCGCCGCCGGGAAGGTCCTGGCCCGTACCTTGGAGGCCCTCGGCATCGGCACCCGGCTGCAGGCCGCCGTCACGGGGCTGCGTACCGCGGGCGGCGCGGTGACCGGCGTCGAGCTCGCCCTGCCCGGCGGCGGGACCGAGGTCGTCGACGCCGACCTGGTCGTCCTGTCCTGCGGAGTCCGGCCCGAGGTGGGCCTGGCCCGGGACGCGGGCCTGGCCGTCGGCCGGGCCGTGATCGTCGACGACGAGCTGCGGTCGGTCAGCGACCCGTCCGTCCGCGCCATCGGCGAGTGCTCCGAGCACCGCGACGAGGTGTACGGGCTGGTGGCGCCCGCGTGGGAGCAGGCGGCCGTGCTCGCGGGGCTGCTCGCCGGCACCGACCCCGCGGCGCGGTTCACCGGCGCCCGCCAGATCACCCGGCTCAAGGCCGCCGGGATCGAGCTGGCGTCGATGGGGGAGACGCACTTCGGCGACGACGACGAGGACGTGGAGGTCGTCCGGTTCACCGACGCGGCGCGCGGCACCTACAAGAAGGCCGTGATCCGGGACGGGCGGCTGATCGGCGCGATCCTGCTCGGCGAGACCTCCACCGCGGGGACGCTCACCCAGCTCTACGACCGGGCCTCGCCGCTGCCCGCCGAGCGCCTCGGCCTGCTGTTCCCCGGCGTCGGCGCGGCGCCCGAGGCCGAGTCGCCGGTGCGGATGCCGGACGCGGCGACCGTCTGCCAGTGCAACAACGTCAGCAAGGGCCAGATCCGCGCCTGCTGGCAGCGCGGCGCCCGCACGGCCGAGGACGTCGCGAGCGCCACCCGGGCGAGCACCGGTTGCGGAAGCTGCCGCTCCGCCGTGGAGGGCATCGTCGCCTGGCTGGAGGAGCAGGACACCGCGGACGTCGCCTGAGCGGCCGGCGGGTAGGCTCCGCCGCATGCTCGACGGACGCCCGCTGATCGACGCGCACGTGCACGCCGCCCGGCTGCCCACGCTCCGCCCGGCCTGGCGGCGCTGGGCGGAGGAGTTCGGCTCGTCCCACCCCTGGCAGGACCTCTACGACGAGGACGGCACGCTCGTGCCCGAGCGGGTGGACGCCTACTTCGAGGGCGAGGGCGTCGACGTCGCCCTGCTGCTGTGCGAGTACAGCCCGCGGACCACCGGCACGCAGCCCATCGAGGACCTGCGGCCCCTGCTGGAGCACAACCCGCGGCGCTTCAGGCCGATCGCCAACGTCAACCCCCACCTGCACTACCCGATCGGCGCCGAGGTCGAGCGGCAGCTCGGGTTCGGCGCCGTCGCCCTGAAGCTGCACCCGGTGCACGGCGGGTTCAGCGTCGCCGACCCCGAGCTCCACCCCGCCTACGAGGTGTGCCGCGACGCCGGCGTCCCGGTCGTCGTCCATTGCGGGACGAGCTCGTTCCCCGGCTCGGTCAACCGGTACGCCGATCCCACCGCGGTCGACGACGTGCTGCGGCTGTTCCCCGGCCTGACGTTCGTCCTCGCCCACGGCGGGCGCGGCTGGTGGTACGACGCCGCCGCGTTCCTCGCGCTGTCCCGCGAGGAGGTGTGGATCGAGCTGTCCGGGCTGCCGCCCCGCCGGCTCCCCGAGTACTACGCCCGGCACGACCTGCGGCGCCTGGCCCGCAGGTTCGTCTTCGGCAGCGACTGGCCCGGCGTGCCCGGCATCGCCCGCAACGCCCGCGCCGTCGCCGCCCTCGGCCTCGACGAGGAGACCCTCGCGCTCGTCCTCGCCGGCAACGCCC
The DNA here is from genome assembly GCF_040492065.1 of Actinomadura sp. NPDC000929. NCBI lineage: Bacteria > Bacillati > Actinomycetota > Actinomycetes > Streptosporangiales > Thermomonosporaceae > Actinomadura > Actinomadura sp. NPDC000929. The sequence continues at coordinate 24,523 of NZ_JBEUPA010000131.1, forward strand.
TGCAGGTCTACAAGGGCCTGACCGTCCCGCCGCCCGCCCGAGAGGACCCTCGCATGCCCGACGCGGACCCCTTCACCGACGACGTCGTCACGCAGATCGCCCGGCACATGAACGAGGACCACGCCGCCGACTGCCTGACGATCTGCCGCGCGCTCGGCGGGCGCCCCGGCGCGACCGCGGCGCGGATGACCGGACTGGACGCGGAGGGCATCGAGTTCGCCGTCGCCGACGGGGGCGTCGAGCACCCGGTCCGGATCCCGTTCGGCGAGCGGCTCACGGAACGTTCTCAGGTGCGCCGCGAGGTCGTCCGCATGACCGAGCGCGCCCGCGCCGCGCTCGCCGGCGGGCGGGACGCTCCCGACGAACCGTAGGCGGCGCACGCCGCGTGACCGGCCGCTGACCGGCGGGAACGCTCGTTCCGTCGCAAATTCGGATATCGGCCGACCGGAAAGGGGGCGCGGTTTCGGCGGCGGGCTGGAGGAGATCCGGTAGGCAGCCGAGGGGCCCGCGGTGGGCCCCCGACCCCCACGGAGGCCGACATGCTCGCGATCGTCGCCGCGATCGTCTTCGCACTTGCCCTGCTGTTCGACCTGGCCGACATCTCCTCGGACGCCATCAACAACAGCACCCTGACCGTCCTCGGCCTGCTGCTGGTCGCCCTGCACCTCGGCGGCGTCGGCACCGGCGCCTCCGCGAGCTGGCGGCCGCGGCGCCGCGGCCGCCGGTGACCGG
>NZ_JBEUPA010000132.1:0-24955 GCF_040492065.1 Actinomadura sp. NPDC000929
CCGCCCGCGACGCCCTCGCCCGCCCCGGTTCGGTCGGCCTGATCGTCCCGGACGCGCGGGCGGGCGCGCACGCGGCGGCGCTGGAGGCCGCCGGGCTGGAGCACGAGGTCCTCGGGCCGGAGTCGGCCGGCGCCGGACGGCTGCTCGTCATCCCGGCGACCCTCGCCAAGGGCCTGGAGTACGACCACGTGATCGTCGCCGAGCCCGCCGCCATCGCCGCCGCCGAGGTCCGCGGCCTCGCCCGCCTGTACGTCGTGCTGACCCGCGCCGTCACCACGCTGACCGTGCTGCACGAGGACGACCTGCCCGCCGAGCTGGCGGCGCCGTAGCCGGGCGCCCTACCCGGAGGCGCCCGGCCGGCCCGGGCGCTCCCGCGGGCGCAGCCCCTCGAAGACGATCCGCAGGACGTCCTCGCGGGCTCCGGCGCGTCCCGCCGCGTAGGACATGCCGGCCAGCAGCGCCATGACCTCGCCCGGGCCGACGTCGGCGCGGACGGCGCCGGTCTCCTGCGCCCGGCCGAGGAGGACTCCGAGGGCGGCCTTCAGGTCCGGTCCGGCGCGCCCGGTGGCCTCCCGGGCGTCGACGCCGGCCTCGGCCAGCGCCTCGGTGACGGCCTGCTTGGCGGCCGCCTGCGAGACCACCCGGGTGAAGAAGCCGAAGAACGCCGCGCCCGGGTCGGCCGCGGCCCGCAGGTCCCGCGCCTCGGCCGCCAGCCGCTCCAGCAGGGCGACGAGCACGGCCTCCAGCAGCGACTCCTTGGTGGGGAAGTGCCGGAACACCGTCCCGATGCCCACCCCCGCCTTGCGCGCGACCTCCTCGGTGGAGGCGGAGGTCCCCTGGACGGCGAAGACCTCCTCGGCCGCGGCGAGGACCTTGGCGCGGTTGCGCAGGGCGTCGGCGCGCAGCGGCCTGCCGGGGGCGGGTGACGTCATCGCTGCCTTCCGTTGACAAGTGGAGTCTTGGCTCCGTATTTTCTCATGCGGAGCCCGTACTCCGATTCTAGGGGAGACCGCATGTCAGAGTTCGCCAGCCCCCGGGCCGTCTTCCAGCGGCTGATCGACGGGATCACCGGGCTGCGGCCGGAGGGCCTGCCGCAGCTGTACGCGGAGGACGCCGTGGTCGTGCACCCGTTCGCCCAGCCGGCGTCGCGGCTGGAGGGCCGGGAGGCGCTGCGCCGGCACTTCGAGCAGTTGGAGACGCTGCCCGTGGAGCTGAAGGCGCGCAACGTCGTCGTGCACGAGACCGCCGATCCCGAGGTGATCATCACGGAGTTCGAGTACGCGGGCCGCAACACCGCGAACGGGCGGGAGTTCGTCGTGCCCAACATCTTCGTCCTGCGGGTGCGCGACGGGCACATCGTGGAGTCCCGCGACTACGCCCACCACCGCGCGTTCGACGAGGCGATGGCGTGACGCCCCCGGGCGCCGCGTCCCCGGGCGGTGTGCTCGCGCGGCGCGGCGGTTGACTGGCCGTCCCGGCCGTTCCTAGGGTGGACGCGTCGGCATACCGACCGGTTGGTATGCCCCGTTCCGGGTGGCCGCCGCCACCCACGCCCCGCGCGGAGGCCCCGTGAGCACAGCACCGCCCGACGCCGACGAGCTGAGCAGGCGGGTCGGCGAGTTCCTCGCCGCCCACGACCCCGCGGCGACCGCGCCCCCGGAGTTCCTGCGGGCCCGGTTCGACGCCGGGCTCGCCTGGGTGCACTACCCCGAGGGACTCGGCGGGCTCGGCGCCCCGCGGCACCTGCAGCCCGCCGTCGACCGCCGGTTCGCCGAGGCGGGCGCCCCGACCAACCATCCCGAGCGCAACGGCATCGGGCTCGGCATGGCGGCCCCGACGATCCTCGCCTTCGGCACCGAGGAGCAGAAGCGCCGCTTCCTGCGCCCGCTGTGGACCGGCGAGGAGCTGTGGTGCCAGCTGTTCAGCGAGCCCGGCGCCGGCTCCGACCTGGCCGCGCTCGCCACCCGCGCCGTCCGCGACGGCGACGCCTGGACGGTCAACGGGCAGAAGGTGTGGACGTCCATGGCGCACGAGGCGCGCTGGGCGATCCTCGTCACCCGCACCGACCCGGACGTCCCCAAGCACCGCGGCATGACCTACTTCGTCTGCGACATGACCGCGCCGGGCGTCGAGGTCCGCCCGCTGCGGCAGATCACCGGCGAGGCCGAGTTCAACGAGGTGTTCCTCACCGACGTCCGGATCCCCGACGAGCACCGGCTCGGCGAGGTCGGGCAGGGCTGGCGGGTCTCCACCACGACGCTGATGAACGAGCGGGTCGCCATCGGCGGCGGCGCCGCGCCGCGCGAGAGCGGCATGATCGGCGTCGTCGCCGCGCTCTGGCGGAACCGCCCCGAGCTGCGCACCCCCGGCCTGCACGACGCCCTGCTGCGCGCGTGGGTGGAGACCGAGGCGGCCCGGCTCACCGGGGCGCGGCTGCGCCAGCAGCTCACCGCCGGGCAGCCCGGCCCCGAGGGGTCGGGCGCCAAGCTGGCCTTCGCCAGGCTCAACCAGGAGGTGTCCGGCCTGGAGCTGGAACTGCTCGGCGAGGAGGGCCTGCGCTACGACGACTGGACGATGCGCCGCCCCACCGAGGTCGACTTCACCCGCCGCTCGCCCGGCTACCGCTACCTGCGCGCCAAGGGCAACTCCATCGAGGGCGGCACCTCGGAGATCCTGCGCAACATCATCGCCGAGCGCGTCCTCGGCCTGCCCGGCGAGATCCGCGTCGACAAGGACGTGGCGTGGAAGGACCTGCCCCGATGAGCGACCTGCTGTACGGCGAGATCGAGAACGACCTCCGGGCGAGCGTCCGCGAGGTGCTGGGCGACCTGGCGCCCTGGGCCTCGGTCCTCGCGGGCACCGAGAAGGACGAGCCCTACGACGCGGCGCTGTGGCGGGCGATCGCCGTCCAGCTCGGCTGCGCCGGCCTGCCCGTCCCCGAGGAGCTCGGCGGCGCCGGCGCCACCTGGCGCGAGACCGCCGTGGTGATGGAGGAGCTGGGCCGGTCCGCGGCGCCCGTCCCGTTCCTCGGGAGCGCCGTGATCGCCACGGCGGCGCTGCTGGCCGCCGGTGAGCGGGAGCTCCTCCCGCGGCTTGCCGCCGGGGAGCGCATCGCGGTCCTCGCGGTCCCGTTCAGCACCGCCCCGTACGCCGTCCCGGTGACGGTCGAGGCGGCCGGCGGCGCGCTGACCGGCGAGGTCACCGGCGTCGCCGACGGCATGGCCGCCGACGTGCTCCTCGTCCCGGCGGGGGACGGCCTGTACGCGGTGGACGCCGCCGACGCCCGCCGCACCGCCGTGACCTCGCTCGACATGACCCGCCGGCTCGCCGACCTCGCCTTCTCCGCCGCCCCGGCCCGGCGCGTCGCCGAGGGCGACGGCGCCGTGCGGGCCGCGCTGCGCACCGGCGCCGCGATGCTGGCCTCCGAGCAGCTCGGGCTCGCCGAGCGCTGCCTGGACGACACCGTCGCCTACGTGAAGACGCGCTACCAGTTCGGCCGTCCGATCGGCTCCTACCAGGGCCTCAAGCACCGGCTCGCCGACCTGTGGACCTCGGTCACCCAGGCCCGCGCCGTCGCCCGGCACGCCGCGTCCTGCGCGGCCGCGGGCGACGAGGACACGCCGATCGCGGTCGCCGTCGCGCAGGCGCACTGCTCGGCGGTCGCCCTGAAGGCGGCCGAGGAGTGCGTGCAGATGCACGGCGGCATCGGCTTCACCTGGGAGCACCCGGCGCACCTCTTCCTGAAGCGCGCCAAGGCCGACTCCATCGCCCTGGGCACGCCCGACCGGCACCGCGCGGCCCTCGCCGCGCTGGTGGACCTGCCCCCGGCCTGACGGCGGCGCGCCCCCGGCGGCGCGTGACGGCGCACGGGCGGCCCCGCCCGGAAGGTGCGGGGCCGTCCGGCTAGCCGGTGATGACCGCCAGAACCCGGGCGCCCTCGGGGAAGGCGCCGCGCCCGGCCAGCGCGAGGACGCCGAACATCATCTTCGCGGTGTAGACCCGGTCGAGGACGATCCCGTGCCGGTCGGCGAAGTCGGCGGCGAACGCCTCCAGCTCGGGGGTGGTCCTCGCGTAGCCACCGAAGTGGAAGTCGTCCTGGACGCTCCAGTCGCCGCGCCGCCCGCCGTAGGTCTCGCGCTGGAGGCGCTCCACCTCGCCCGCCATGAAGCCGCCCTTCAGCACGGAGAACCCGACGGCGCGCTGCCGCGGGGCCAGCCCGGCGGCGAGCCCGGCCAGCGTCCCGCCCGTCCCGCAGGGGCAGCACACCACGTCGAAGCCCGGCACCTCCGCGCCCAGCTCGGCGCAGCCCCGGACGGCCGGCGCGTTGCTCCCCCCTTCCGGCAGGAGGTAGAAGTCGCCCCACCGCTCGCGCAGGGCCGCGACGACGTCGGGTTCGTGCTTGCGCCGGTAGGTGGCGCGGTCCATGTAGGCGAGGCGCATGCCCATGCGCCGGGCGTGCGCGAGCGTGGCGTTCAGCGGCAGGTGCTCCTCGCCGCGGATCACGCCGATGGTCGCGAAGCCGTACATCGCGCCCGCCGCAGCGACGGCCCGGATGTGGTTGGAGTAGGCGCCGCCGAAGGTCAGGAGCGTCCCGTGCTCGCGCGCCGGCCCGATGTTGTGCCGGAGCTTGCGCCACTTGTTCCCCGGCAGCTCCGGGTGGACCAGGTCGTCGCGCTTCAGGAAGAGCCGCAGCCCCCGGCGCGCCGCCCGCTCGTCCGCCAGCTCCACCACCGGCGAGGCCGTCCCGGAGGAAGGAGTCATGGCAGCGGCAGGCCGAGCTTCTCGCGCAGCGTCCGCTGCACCTCGTCGATGCCCGGCCGCGCGTCGACGGTGACCACGTACTCCTTGCGGCCGAACAGCTCCAGGATCGGTTCGGTCCTCTCGTGGTAGTCGCGCAGCCGCTCGGCGAGCGCCTCCTCCGTGTCGTCCTCGCGGGACACCAGCTCGCCCCCGCACACGTCGCAGCGCCCCTCCTGCGTCGGACGGTCCTCGATCAGGTTGTAGTCCATCCCGCACCTGTTGCACAGCCGGCGGGCCAGCACCCGGCGGCGGACCTCCTCGTCCGGCAGGTCCAGATGGATCACGCCGTCGATGTCGTAGCTCTCCAGGAAGAACTCCGTCTGCCTCCGGCTGCGCGGGAACCCGTCGACGACGAACCCGTAGTTCCAGTCGTGCTGGGCGAGCCGGTCCCGCACGACGCTCTCGGCGAGATCGTCCCCGACCAGCTCGCCGGACGCCATGACGCGCCGCACCTGGGCCCCGAGCTTGGTGTGGTTCTTGACGTGCCAGCGGAAGATGTCTCCGACGCTGATGTGCACGATGTCCAGATCGCGCGCGAGGAGCCCGGCCTGCGTGCCCTTGCCGCTGCCGACAGCGCCGATGATGACGTACTTGCGCATGGGGGAGAGCCTATGCGCGCCGCCCCGGTCAGAGCGGGAGGCGCAGGCGGCGGCCCAGCCTCCGGAAGCGGGAGTCGGGCGCGCTCTCGGGTGACTCGTCCCGCACCGTCAGGCTCTCCAGCAGCGTGTCGAACGCGGGCGGGCGGACGCACACCAGCGTCGCGCGGGCCCTGCGGGCGCAGTGCAGCCGCACCGACGGGCGCAGCAGCCGCGAGAACGGGCCCCGGGCGCCGTGCCCGACGACCAGGATGTCGTCGTCCCCCGCCAGGCGCACCAGCGTCGCGCCCGGCTCCCCGACGAGCGCCAGCGCGGTCATCTCCACGCCCTCGGGCGGGCCGCCGCACACCTCCGCCAGGAGCCGGGCGATGAGCTCGGCGCCGGAGCCGCGCAGCGCCTCGGTGATCCCGCAGCCGAGCTGGCCCGCCGCCGACACGTGCGGGGGCAGCGGCGCGGCGTGCGCGACCAGCAGCGGCAGCCGGCGCAGCCGCGCCTCGCCGATCGCCCAGGAGAGCGCGCAGCGCGCACCCGCGGAGTCGTCCACCCCCACCACGACGCGGGGCCCGCCCTCCGGTCTCGCGATCACGGTCCCTCCTGTGGCCGCCGGGTGACAGCAGTCTAGACAGAAGGCATACCCGTTCCCACGCGAGAGTTCCAGGTTCCGGCGGCACGGGTTCGCGGGACACCGGGTCCGCGGCGCGTCAGGGGGAGGGCGTGGCAGCTGGACCATCAGGCGCCGAGCGGGGCAGACTTCCGGTATGGCCGCACCGCACGAGCACGACTCCTCCTGCGCCGTCGCGCACGGCGACGCTCCGCACGAGACGGGGGAGCGGACGCTGGTCGCGGTGTTCGCCGGCCCCGTCGCCGACCACCTGCTGCGCTACGGCGCCGACCTCGGCTACCGCACGTTCCTCGTCGACCCCGACAAGGACCGCGGCGGCACGGCCGACCTGCCGCCCCTGGACGCCACCGCCGACGTCGTCGTCACCGACCACCACCGGCCCGAGCTCGGGCCGGTCCTGCGCGACGTGCTGACGCAGCCGGTCCGGTGGGTCGGCGTCATGGGCAACCCGCGGCACCCCGCGCCGCACATCCCGGCCCTCACCGAACTCGGCGTCCCCGCGGCCGACATCGCCCGCGTGCACCGCCCGATCGGCCTCAACATCGGCTCCCGGACCCCCGCCGAGATCGCCGTCGCGACCCTCGCCGGCCTGATCGCCGACCGCAACGGCCGCCCCGGCGGCTTCGAGTTCTAGTGCTGGCGGTCGCCTACGACGCCTTCGCCGGGCCGCTGGAGATCCGGGAGCTGCCCGACCCGGCGGCGCCGCCCGGCGGCGCGGTGATCCGGGTCGAGGCCACGGGCGTGTGCCGCAGCGACTGGCACGGCTGGCAGGGCCACGATCCCGACATCCGCGCCTTTCCGCACGTCCCGGGGCACGAGCTGGCGGGCACGGTCGAGGAGACCGGCGCCGGCGTCACCGGACTGCGCCCCGGCGACCGCGTGACCGTCCCGTTCGTGTGCGCCTGCGGCCGCTGCCCGTCCTGCCGGGCGGGCGACCAGCAGGTCTGCGAGGCCCAGACCCAGCCCGGCTTCACGCACTGGGGCTCGTTCGCCCACTACGTCGCGATCGACGCCGCCGAGGTGAACCTGGTCCGCCTGCCCGACGAGATGGCCTCCACGACCGCGGCCGCGCTCGGCTGCCGGTTCGCCACCGCGTTCCGCGCCGTCCTCGCGCAGGGGCGGGTGCGGGCCGGCGAGTGGACGGCGGTGCACGGCTGCGGCGGCGTGGGGCTGTCCGCCGTGATGATCGCCGCGGCGGCCGGCGCGCGGGTCGTGGCGGTCGACGTGTCGCCGCAGGCGCTGGAGCTGGCGCGCCGCTGCGGCGCGTCCGCCGTCGTCGACGCCGCGGCCCACGACGACGTGGCCGAGGCCGTGCGCGATGCGGCCCACGGCGGCGCCCACGTCTCGCTGGACGCGCTCGGCAGCCCGGCCACCGCCCGCGCCTCGGTCGAGTCGCTGCGCCGCCGCGGCCGGCACGTCCAGGTCGGGCTGCTGCCGCCCGGCGCGGGCGCCGACCTGCCGATGGAGCGGGTGATCGGATGGGAGCTGGAGATCGTCGGCAGCCACGGGATGGCCGCCCACGCCTACGGCCCGATGATGGAGCTGGTCCGCGCCGGGGCGCTGCGCCCCGACCTGCTGGTCGGCCGCGTCCTGGCCCTGGACGACGCCCCGGCCGCCCTCGCCGCGATGTCGGGCGCCGGGATCACGGTGATCGAACCTCAGCGCCGACGGCCGCCCGGCGACGGCGCCGGGCGCGACCCCGGGGCGCGGGCGTAGGATCCGAGGTGATGCCCGTGTTCTGTCAGTGGGCTCGTCTACGGTCGGAGGCGACGGCGCCCGCCGCCCTCGCCGCCCTGGCGATGCCGCCCAGCAGAGGTGACGACCACCATGCCCGACACCATGCCGAACACCGTCGAGACAGACCGTGACTTCCAGTCGCTGGCCGACCCGTACCGGCGGGAGCTGCTGGCGCACTGCTACCGGATGCTCGGCTCCATCCACGACGCCGAAGACCTGGTGCAGGAGACCTACCTGCGGGCGTGGCGCTCCTACGGCGGCTTCGAGGGCCGCTCCTCGCTGCGCACCTGGCTGTACCGCATCGCGACGAACGTGTGCCTGACCGCCATCGACCAGCGCGGCAACCGGCCCATGCCGTCCGGTCTCGGGGCGCCGAGCGACGAGCCCGAGCGGCCCGTGGTGGCCTCGGACGAGGTGCCGTGGCTGGAGCCCGCCCCCGACGCCGTGCTCGGCGCCGACGCCGCCGACCCGGCGACCATCGTCACCGCGCGCGAGAGCACCCGGCTGGCGTTCGTGGCGGCCCTGCAGCACCTGCCCGCCAAGCAGCGCGTCGTGCTGATCCTGCGGGACGTGCTGAAGTGGCGGGCCGCCGAGGTGGCCGAGCTCCTCGACACCTCCACCGCCGCGGTCAACAGCGCGCTGCAGCGGGCCCGCGCGCAGCTCGACGAGAACGCGCCCCTCCGCGACGAGCTGGTCGAGCCGACCGACCCCGGCCAGCGCGACCTCCTGGAGCGCTACGCGAAGGCGTTCGAGACCGCCGACATCGCGAGCCTGATCGAGCTGTTCAAGCAGGACGTCGTCTGGGAGATGCCGCCCTTCCCGCAGTGGTTCGTCGGCGCCGACCACGTCGTCCGGCTCATCAAGGCCCAGTGCGGCCCCACCCCCGGCGACATCCGGATGGTCCCGGCCGCCGCGAACGGGCAGCCGGCCTTCGGGCTCTACATGCGCGACGACGAGGGGGTGCACCGCGCGTACCAGATCCAGGTGCTGAGCGTCACCGGCGACGGCGTCGCGCACGTCTCGGTCTTCTTCGACACGAGCCTGTTCCCGGTGTTCGGACTGGCCGAGAGGCTCTGATCGCGCCCTCGTCTTCCGCTGGGCGGAAGCCGGGCTCCGGCGCCCGCCGCGCCGGCTGCGAGGCTGGTGGCCGGGCCGCGGCCGAACGAACGCGTCCCGGTGGAAGGCGAGCAGGAGGGGACGAGGCCATGACGCACCCGCCGTACCTGTACCCGGGCTACAGGAGCACCGTGCTCCGCGCCCCGTCCCACGACCTGGTCATGCCGAAGACGGGCCCCGACAGCGTCGAGCTGACCTCCCCGGTCTTCGGGCACCAGGAGCTGGGGCGGAGGGACCACGACCTCACCGTCCAGCACGCCGGCGAGCCGCTCGGCGAGCGGATCGTCGTGACCGGCCGCGTGCTCGACGGCGCGGGCCGCCCGGTGCGCGGGGCGCTCGTGGAGGTCTGGCAGGCCAACGCCGCCGGCCGGTACCACCACCTCGGCGACGTCCACCCGGCGCCGCTCGACCCGAACTTCACCGGCGCCGGGCGCTGCCTGACCGACGGCGACGGCCGCTACCGGTTCGTCACGATCAAGCCGGGCGCCTATCCGTGGGGCAACCACCACAACGCCTGGCGGCCCGCCCACATCCACTTCTCGGTGTTCGGCACCGCCTTCACCCAGCGGCTCGTCACCCAGATGTACTTCCCCGGCGACCCGCTGTTCGCCTACGACCCGATCTTCCAGTCGATCCCCGGCGAGCGGGACCGGGAGAAGCTGATCTCCCGCTTCGACCTGGACGCCACCACACCGGAGTGGGCGCTCGGCTACCGGTGGGACATCGTCCTCGGCGACACCCCGGCGGAGGCCTGATGAGCACGCCCTCTCCCACGCCCTCGGCCATGACGCCGTCGCAGACGGTCGGCCCCTTCTTCGGCCACGCGCTGCCGTACGAGGCCGGTCCGCAGGTGGTCCCACCGTGGCGGCCCGACGCGATCCGGGTGCGCGGGCGCGTCCTGGACGGCGCGGGGGAGCCGGTGCCGGACGCGCTCCTGGAGATCTGGCAGGCCGACGGCGACGGCGAGGTCCCGCGGCGCCCCGGCGGCATCGTGCGCGCCGGGCACGGCTTCTCCGGTTTCGGCCGGTGCGGCACCGACGCCGACGGCGGCTTCTGGTTCAGCACCCTCAAGCCCGGCGCGATCGGGGAGAGCGCTCCCTACATCGCCGTGCTGGTGTTCGCCCGCGGCCTGCTCAAGCCGGTGTTCACCCGGCTCTACTTCCCCGAGGACGCGGCCGCCCACGCGTCCGACCCGCTGCTCGGGGCCGTCCCGCCGGAGCGGCGCGCGACCCTGGTCGCCGAACGCGAAGGGGAGCGGGAGTACCGGTTCGACGTCCGCCTCCAGGGGGACGGGGAGACGGTGTTCCTTGCCTTCTGACGAGCGCCCGCCGCCGGCCGGCGGGCCCGGGCCCGCGCAGGAGCCCGGCCCGGCGCCGGACGCGGGACTGCTGTCGCCCGTCCGGGCGGGGACGGAGGCCGAGGCCGCCACCAGCGACCGGGCCTACCTGACCGCCATGCTCGACGCGGAGGCGGCGCTCGCCCGCGCGCAGGCCCGGCTCGGCCTCGTCCCCGCCGCCGCCGCCGAGGCGATCACCGCCGCCGCGGACGCGTACCGGTTCGACCTGCCCGGTATCGCCCGCCGGGCGCGCGGCTCCGGCAACCCCGTCGTGCCGCTGGTCGCCGATCTGCGCGCGCTCGCCGGCGCCGCGGGCGAGCACGTCCACAAGGGCGCCACCAGCCAGGACATCGCCGACACCGGCGCCATGCTCGTCGCGGCCCGTGCCAGGCGCGTCGTCCTCGCCCACCTCGACCGGGCACTGGACGCGCTGGCCGGGCTCGCGGCGCGGTATCGCGACACCCCGATGCCGGCCCGCACCCTCGGCCGGCAGGCGCTGCCGACGACGTTCGGCGCCAAGGCCGCGGGCTGGCTCATGGGCTGCCTGGAGGCGCGCGAGGGCCTCGCCGCCGTGTCGCTGCCCGTTCAGCTCGGCGGCCCCGCCGGGACGCTGGACGCCTTCGGCGACCGGGCCTTCGACCTCGTCGAGGCCTACGCGCAGGAGACCGGGCTGGCGCGGCCCGTCCTGCCGTGGCACACCCGCCGCACGCCCGTCGCCCGGCTCGCGGCGGCGCTGGCGGTGGCCGCGGGCGCCCTCGGCAAGATCGCCACTGACGTGTGGCTGCTGGCGCAGAGCGAGGTCGGCGAGGTCGCGGAGGCCGCGGGCGCGGGCCGGGGCGGCTCGTCCTCGATGCCGCACAAGCGCAACCCGGCGCTGTCCGCGCTGGTCCGGTCCGCCGCCCTGCAGGTCCCGGCGCAGGTCCAGGTGGTCCTCGCCGCGCAGGCCGCGCCGCACGAGCGGCCGGCGGGGGAGTGGCACGCCGAGTGGCAGCCGCTGCGCGAGTGCCTGCGGCTGACCGGCGGCGCCGCCGAGACGGCCGCCGAGCTGCTGGACGGCCTGGAGGTGTCCACCGAGCTGATGCGCGCCGACCTCGACGACCTCCTGGACGTCCTCGGCGACGACCCCGGGACCGGGGCCGCCGCCGACCTCGTGGGCCGGGCCCTCGACGCCTACCGCGGGAGCCGCGCGTGATCGCCGCGCCGCGGCACCGCCTGGACGGGCCGGACGGCGCGCCCGTCGTCGTCCTCGGCCCGTCCCTCGGCACCTCCATGGACCTGTGGCTCCCGCAGCTTCCCGCGCTCACGCGCGCCTGGCGCGTGCTGCGCTACGACCTGCCCGGCCACGGCGGCGCGCCGGCGCCCGCCGGCCCGTTCACCGTCGACGACCTCGCCGGCGGGGTCGTCGCCCTGCTGGACGGCCTCGGCGTCGAGCGGGCCGCCTACGCCGGGGTGTCGCTCGGAGGCGCGGTCGGGACGGCCCTCGCGCTGCGCGCCCCGGAGCGCGTCGCCAGCCTGGTCCTGTGCTGCACGTCCCCGCGCTTCGGCGACCCGAGGGCCTGGCGCGAACGCGCCGCGCTGGTCCGCCGCGAGGGGGTCGGCCCCGTCGCCGACGGCGCCGCGGAACGCTGGTTCACGCCGTCCTTCACCGGCGCGGAGCCCTACGTGGCGATGCTCCGGGCCACCGACGCCGAGGGCTACGCCCGTTGCTGCGAGGCCCTGGCCGCGTTCGACGCGACCGCGCGCCTGGCCGAGGTCCGCGCGCCGGCCCTGGTGGTCGCCGGGGCGCAGGACGGCCCGACCCCGCCGCGCGGCCACGCCGACCGGCTCGCCGCCGGCATCCCGGGCGCCCGCCTCACGGTGGTCGAGGGCGCCGGGCATCTGGCGAACGCCGAACGCCCCGCCGAGGTCACCGAGGCGATCACCGCGCACCTGGACCGCACCTGGAAGGGAGCCCGCCGATGAGCGAGCGCATGTCCGACGGGGAACGGCACGCGCAGGGCATGAGGACGCGGCGGGAGGTGCTCGGCGACGCCCACGTCGACCGCGCCGAGGCCCGCAAGGACGGCTTCACCGCCGACTTCCAGGACCTCATCACCCGCTACGCGTGGGGCGACGTCTGGAGCCGCCCGGGCCTGGACCGCAGGACCCGCAGCTGCGTCACGCTGACCGCGATGGTCGCGGGCGGCCACCTGGACGAGCTCGCCATGCACGTCCGCGCGGCGCTCCGCAACGGGCTGACCCCCGACGAGATCGGGGAGGTGCTCCTGCAGACGGCGATCTATTGTGGAGTGCCCGCCGCGAACTCGGCGTTCGCCGTCGCCCAGCGGGTACTGAACGAACGGGAGTGACGGGCGCGGGCCCGGGCGGAGGAGCCACGTGGGAGGGGACGGGACGGAGCGCGCGCGGCCAGTCAGCGTGGCGGGCAAGGTCATGGCCATCCTGAACGCCTTCGCGCAGGGCGATGTCCGACTCAACCTGAGCGAGATCTGCCGCCGCGCCGGCCTGCCGCTCGCGACCGGCCACCGGCTCGTCGGAGAGCTGGTCGGCGGCGGGTTCCTGGAGCGGGTGCCGGACGGGACGTACCGCATCGGCACCCGGCTGTGGCGCATCGGCAGCCAGGCCCCGGCGGTCACCGGGCTGCGGGAGCTGGCCCTCCCGCACATGGAGGACCTGTACGAGGCCACCCACGACAACGTCCAGCTCGGCGTGCTCCGCGACGACCGGGTGCTGATCGTGGAGCGGCTGCGCGGGACGCGGTCGGTGCCGGTGGTGACCCAGGTCGGCGCGACGCTGCCGCTGCACACCACCGGCGTCGGGAAGGTGCTGCTGGCGTTCGCGCCGCCGCGGGTGCGGGAGGAGGTCCTGGCCGGCGAGCTGCCCCGGCACGCGGCGCGCTCCATCACCGACCCCGGCGAGCTGCGGCGCTGCGTCGAGCAGGTCGTCCGCTCCGGCTACGCGGTGACCCGCGACGAGATGACGCTCGGCGCGTCGTCCGTCGGCGCCCCCGTGCGCGACGGCGCGGGCGACGTGGTCGCGGCGATGTCGCTGGTGTCGAGCACCCGCGGCGCCGACCTGCGGCGGCTGCTGCCGCCGCTGACGACCGCGGTGCGCGCCCTGTCCCGGGACGTGGCGGCGCACTGGCGGGGAGGCCCCGAGATGTTTTCCGCTGAGCGGAACACCGGCGCCTGAACCTGCGGCGACGCGCGCGAACATCGGCGGCGGGGCCGAACGAGGAGGAACGATGCGCACCCAGGTCGCGATCATCGGCGGCGGGCCGGCGGGCCTGCTGCTGTCGCATCTGCTCCATCTCCAGGGGATCGACTCGGTGGTCCTGGAGAGCCGCGACCGCGACTACGTGGAGCACCGGCAGCGGGCGGGGATGCTGGAGCAGGGCACGACCGACGTCCTGCGCGAGAGCGGCGCGGGCGGGCGGCTGGACCGGGAGGGCCTGGTCCACCGGGGTCTCGAACTGCGGTTCGGCGGCGCCGGGCACCGGGTCCCGCTGACCGGCCTCACCGGCCGGACCGTGACCGTCTACGCGCAGACCGAGATCGTCAAGGACCTCGTCGCCCGGCGGCTGGCCGACGGCGGCGACGTGCGGTTCGAGGCGGAGGTCGTCGCGCTGGACGCCTCCGCGCCGAGCGTGACCTTCGTCGAGGGCGGCCGGACCCGCACCCTGGACTGCGACTACGTCGCCGGCTGCGACGGGTTCCACGGCGTCAGCCGCCCGGCGGTGCCGGGGCTGCGGACGTTCGAGCGCGAGTACCCGTTCGCCTGGCTCGGGATCCTCGCCGACGTCCCGCCCTCCACCGACGAGCTGATCTACGCCCACCACGACCGCGGGTTCGCGCTGCACAGCCTGCGCTCCCCGCGGGTGAGCCGCCTCTACCTCCAGGTGCCGCCGGACGAGGACCTCGCCGCGTGGCCCGACGCCCGGATCTGGGACGAGCTCGCGGCGCGGTTCGCGACCGACGACGGGTGGGAGCTGCGCGAGGGGCCGATCACCGACAGGTCGATCACGCCGATGCGCAGCTTCGTGGCCGAGCCGCTCCGGCACGACCGGCTGTTCCTCGCCGGGGACGCGGGGCACATCGTCCCGCCGACCGGGGCGAAGGGCCTCAACCTGGCGGTGTCCGACGTGACGGTCCTGGCGCGGGCGTTCGCCGAGCGGTACGCCTCCGGGTCGCACGCGCTGCTGGACGGCTACTCCGACGCGTGCCTGCGGCGGGTGTGGCGGGCCGAGCACTTCTCGTACTGGATGACCACGCTGCTGCACACCGACCCGTCCGCGACCGGCTTCGAGCGGCGGCTCCAGCGCTCACATCTGGACTACGTGGCCTCCTCGGAGGCGGCCCAGACGTCCCTGGCCGAGAACTACACCGGCCTTCCGCTCGTCTAGCCGGGGCCGGGGCTCCGCGGCGGCCGGGTGAGATGCACGTCACCAAAATTGGCAGACCCTGAAATTTTGCCACCTAGGCAAGTTCGGTCTACGGTGAGACCCGTGGCACCGCCGCGGCCCCCCGGCCTCCGGCGCGCGCCGCGCCCCACGCGGACGCGGAAGGTGAAAGGCTTCGGCATCTGCTCGACGTCGCCGCCCGGCCCGGCGGCGGCCGCGAGCCGCCCCCGCCCGGCCCTGACCGGCGCAGAACCCGATGCGAAGGACAGCGCAGTGAGCCTCCTCGACCGGCCGCCCCGCCAGGCCGCCGCATTATCACGACTGCGCAGGCCGGGCCGCGCCGGCGCGGCCGCGGGACGCCCCGGCGGCCGGCCGCGGCCCGTCCGCGAGCTCCTTCTGATCATCGTGCTGTTCGCCGCCTACAAGCTCGGGCGGCTGCTGGCGGACGGGCGGGTGAGCGAGGCGTTCGACAACGCCCACCGCGTCCTGCGCCTGGAGCGCCTCCTCGGGCTGCCGGGCGAGGCGGGCGTCCAGCATGGCCTGCTGCACAGCGAGCTCCTCGTGCACGCGGCCAACTCCTACTACGCCTACGTGCACTTCCCGGCGGCGGTGCTGTTCCTGCTCTGGATCTACCTGCGGCGGCCCGCCCACTACCGGTGGGTGCGCCGGGTGCTCGTGGCGCTGACCGCGGCCGCGCTCGTCCTGCACCTGCTCGTGCCGCTGGCGCCGCCCCGCATGCTGCCCGCGGCGGGGCTCGTCGACACCGCCGCCCGGTACGGGCCCTCCGTGTACGGGGCGCCGCAGACCGACACGATCGCCAACCAGTACGCGGCCATGCCGTCCCTGCACATCGGCTGGGCGGCGGTCATCGCGCTCGGGCTGGTCGTCACGTCCCGGACGCGGTGGCGGTGGATGTGGCTCCTGCACCCGATCGCGACGATCGCGGTCGTCGTCGGCACCGCCAACCACTACTGGCTGGACGGGATCGTGGTGCTGGCGCTGCTGTCGGTCACCGTCCTGCTGCTGCGCCCGCCGCCGGCGGACGGGCCCGCCGGCTAGCCGGCGGGCTCCGCGCCCAGCGTCTCCAGCAGCTCGGTCACCGGCTGCAGCTTCTCGTACAGCAGCAGGACGGGCTCGCCCGGCTCCGCCATGTCCAGCGCCGAGGTCAGCGCGCCCTTCAGATCGCCGGCCGGATGGTGGCGCACGTCGGGCCGGGCGTCCCGGAGCCCCTGGACGATCAGCCGGGTCATCTCGCCCGAGCGGCGCCCCCGCAGGTCCTCGTCCTCGTAGACGACGACGCGGCCGAACGAGGCCGCCAGCGCCCGGGCGGTCTCGCTCACCAGCTCGTCGGAGCGGTCGCCCGGCAGCGTCACCGCCGCGACCCCGGCGCCGCCCCAGCGCCGCGCGACGAACGCGCCCATCGCTCCGACCGCCGCCGGGTTGTGGGCGTAGTCGACGAGGACGGGGTTGGCGCCGACCTGGTACACGCAGCCCCGTCCGGGGTTGCGCGTGTGCGGGTCGAACGAGCGCAGCGCCCGCGCCACCACCTCCACCGGCACCCCGAGGGCGCGGGCGGCGGCCGCCGCGGCGAGCGCGTTGGCGATCACGTGGCGGGCGTGCCCGCCGAACGAGCCCGCCACCTCGGCGGCCGGCAGGATCGGGGTCCGGCGGTCGCCGCGCGCCTCGGTCAGCCACCCGTCCCTGACGCTGTACCCGGCGCCGCCGCCGCCCAGGTGGCGGGCGAGGACGGGCGCGTCGGGGGACAGGGCGAAGTAGCGCAGCACCGGGTCGCGCTCGCGGACCCCCGGCCGCCCGGCGATGCCCGCCGACGCCTCGTCCTCGGCGTTGAGGACCACGTGGCCGCCGCGGCGGATCTCCTCGGCGACCAGGGACTTGATGTCGACCAGGTCGTCGACGGACTCGGTGTCGTCGACGCCGAGGTGGTCGCGGGTGATGTTGGTGACGACCGCGACGTCGGCGCGGTCGTAGCCGAGGCCGCGCCGCACGATGCCGCCCCGCGCGGTCTCCAGCACGGCCGCCTCCACCGACCGGTCGCCGAGCACCATCTCCGCCGAGCGCGGCCCGGACGCGTCGGACCGGTGGACCAGGCGCCCGCCGA
Source organism: Actinomadura sp. NPDC000929 (assembly GCF_040492065.1). Taxonomy (NCBI): domain Bacteria; kingdom Bacillati; phylum Actinomycetota; class Actinomycetes; order Streptosporangiales; family Thermomonosporaceae; genus Actinomadura; species Actinomadura sp. NPDC000929. The sequence goes on from NZ_JBEUPA010000132.1 coordinate 16,723, forward strand.
CGTACACGCCCTCGGTGCTGGTCATGCCGGTGCGGCGCCCGTCCAGCTCCAGCATGTGCGCGATCATCCGGACGGTCGTGGTCTTGCCGTTGGTGCCGGTGACCGACACGACCGGCACCCGCGACGGCGTCCCCTCCGGGTACATCAGCCCGATGATGTCGCCGGCGACGTCGCGCCCCGCGCCCTGGTGCGGCGCCAGGTGCATCCGCAGGCCAGGCGCGGCGTTGACCTCCAGGATCCCGGCGGCGCCGCGCTCGGCGGGCGGCGGTGAGGCGGCGTCGGGCAGCCGCAGGTCGATGCCGCAGACGTCCATGCCGACGGCCGCGGCGGCCCGCACGCACATCGCGGCGACCTCCGGGTGGACGTCCGCGGTCACGTCCCGGCTGGTGCCGCCGGTGGACAGGTTCGCGTTGCGGCGCAGCCACACCCGCTCCCCGTCGGCGGGCACCGACCCCGGGCCGTGCCCCTGCCGCTCCAGCAGCGCCAGCTCGGTGGGGCCGAGGACGAGCCGGGTCAGCGGCCGGTCGTGGCCCTCGCCGCGCGCCGGGTCGGCGTTGACCCGCTCCACCAGCGCCGCGACCGCGGCCGTTCCGTCGCCGGTCACGCACGCGGCGGTCAGCTCGGCCGCCGCCGCGACCCGGCCGCCGACCACCAGCACCCGGTAGTCCTTGCCCGGGATGTAGCTCTCGACGAGGACCTCGCCGCCGTCGCCGGCCGCCGACGCGAACGCGGCCACCACCTCCGGCGGAGTGGTCAGCTCGATGTGCACGCCCTCGCCCTGGTGCCCGGCGAGCGGTTTGACGACCACGGGGCCGCCGATGGCGCGCAGCGCCTCCAGCGCCTCGCCCGGGGACGCCGCGACCCGCCCCTCCGGCACGGGCAGGCCGGCGTCGGCGAGCAGGCGGTGCGCGAGCCGCTTGTCGCCCGCGACCTCCATCCCGATCGCCGAGGTGGCGTCGGTCATCGCCGCCCACACCGTCCGGCGGTACCGCCCGTACCCGAGGCGCAGCAGGTTGAGCCCGCCGACCCGGCGGACCGGCACGCCCCGCTCGCGGGCCGCCCGCGCCAGCGCCGCCGTGCTCACCCCGAGCCGCTCCTGCTCGTGGACGGCGGCGACGCGGGCCAGGTCGGCCGAGGTGTCGGGGACGAGCCCGGCGAGCGCCCCGTTCACGATCCGCACCGCCAGGGTGATCAGCCGCTCCACCACCGGGCTCGCGGACGGCTCGTCGGGCGGGCACTCCAGGATCACGTCGTACTCGGCGGGCCCGCCCGCGCGCACCGTGCGGCCGAAGAACACCTCGCGGCCGATCAGCCCGGACAGCTCCAGCGTGACGTGCTCGGTGACGTGGCCGAAGTAGGTGCCGCGCGCCATCGCCTCCAGCAGACCGCCCGGGCGGCCCGCCGAGCAGTGGTGGTCGGCCAGTCCGGGCAGCGCGTCGACGAGCCGCTCGGCGAAGCCGGGGTGGTCGGTGGTCTCGTGGCCGGTCAGGCCCTGCAGGTCCAGCCGCGCGATCGCGACCGGCCGGGTCAGGTAGACGTTCGGGCCGCCGAGACGGCGCACATGGTCGAGTCGCACCGCTATCCCTCCTCCGGGCCGCGCATGTTGCCGATCGCCGGGAGCCGGTCGTTCATCTGGAACGCGCAGCCGGCCGGCAGCAGGTGCAGCGACACGTCGAGCATGGCCATCGGCTCGTCGTCGGACGCGGCGTAGGCGACCGTCGCCTGCCCGGCGTCCACCACCGTGACCACGCCCGTCCCGACGACCTCGAAGCGCCCGTCGCCGACCACGATCGCCGTGTCCTCGTCGATCCCGACGCCGAGCAGCCGGGTGTCGAGCGCTATCCCGCTCATCAGCCTCGGCAGCCGCCCCCGCTCGTTGAAGTGCATGTCGATCAGCACGTTGTCGAGCAGGGCGAGGCCGGGGCCGACCTTCACGGTGGAGGCGGCGACCTCGTGGCCGCGGCCGCCGAGGATCATCCAGTGGCCCATGGCGGTGGCGCCCGCGCTCGTCCCGGCGATCACCAGGCCGTCCTGGTCGAGCCGGCGCTTGAGCAGCTCGTTGGTCCTCGAACCGACCAGGGTGCGGATCCGCGACTGGTCGCCGCCGCTGAACAGCACCCCCGTCGCGGTCTCCAGCGCCCGCAGCGTCGCCGGGTCGTCGGCCGCCGCCCGGCCGAGCAGCCGCAGCTCGCGCACCGAGGAGACGCCGAGCCGTCCGAACACGGCGGTGTACTCGTCGGCGACCTCCTCGGGCACCTCCGTCGCCGTGGTGATGACGACGATCCGCGCGTCCTCGTCGCCCGCGAGCTCGACGAACGTCTCCAGCGGGCCGGAGCCGCAGGTGCGGTTCTCCGCGCCACCGATGATCAGCAGCCGGCCCTTGCGTCCGGCGCCCCCATGTTTGTGGTTCACATGTGCTAGCTACCCCCGATAACCGCCTGTAGTCGCGCGAACGCGACAAGTCATGGGATGGGCGTGTGCCGGGCTGTGCCATGCTGTGCTGATGAGCGGCCCCGTTCCCGCCGACGACGCCGTCCGGCCGCCGTCCGGCGCGGCCCGCTCGTCCCCGCTCCCGTCCCCGCGGCACGGCGGGCCCGCCGCCGCCCTGGCCGCCGCGTCCGCCCACTACCTGCGGGGCGAGCCGATCGACATGTCCGCGCTCGCCGCCGAGCTCGGCGTCGGGCGCGCCACCCTCTACCGGTGGGTCGGCAGCCGCGAGCAGCTCCTGGCCGCTCTGCTCGGGGAGATGACCGAGCGCACCTACCGCGTCGCGGCGCGAGGCGTCGGCGGCGCCGGCGCCGAGCGGATCCTCGCCCTCCTGGAACGGTTCATGCGCGCGGTGGTGGGCGCCGAGCCGCTGAAGGCGTTCACCGAGCGCGAGCCCCGGCTGTTCATCAGGCTGGCCACCATGCCCGGCACCATCGAGGACCGCGCCACCGAGCTGCTCGCCCGCGAGCTCCAGGCGGAGATCGACCGCGGCGCGCTGCGCACCCGGCTGCCCACCCGGACGCTCGCGCAGGCCATCGTCCGGGTCGCCGACTCCTTCATGTACGCCCATTACCTGGGCGGGAAGCGGCCGGAGATCGACCAGGCGCTGGAGGTCGTCGAGCTGCTGCTGCGCCCCTGCCCGGGCGGCGGGGAATCACCGGGCGCGGCCGGACGCTGAACCTTACCGGGGCGTGACCGTTTCGCGGCTTTGCTCCCCGTGAGAGGCTGAAGTCATTGGACGCATCGTCGAAAGAGGGGCCGTGAGCGACATCCCCCGCCGCGCGGTGACGCGAACCGCCAAGCTGGCGAGCCTCCCGCTCGGGTTCGCCGGTCGCACCGCGCTCGGTCTCGGCAAGAGGTCCATCGGCCGTCCCGCCGAGGCCGTCGCGCTGGAGGTCCAGCGCCGCACCGCCGAGCAGCTGTTCGCCGTGCTCGGCGAGCTGAAGGGCGGCGCCATGAAGGTCGGCCAGCTGCTGTCGATCTTCGAGGCCGGGCTGCCCGAGGAGGTCGCCGGCCCGTTCCGCGCCAGCCTGACCCGCCTGCAGGAGGCGGCCCCGCCCATGCCCGCCGCGACGACGCACCGCGTCCTCGCCGAGGGCCTCGGCGAGGACTGGCCCGCGATGTTCGCCGAGTTCGACGACCGCCCGGCCGCCGCCGCGTCCATCGGCCAGGTCCACAAGGCCGTCTGGCACGACGGCCGCACGGTCGCGGTCAAGGTCCAGTACCCCGGCGCCGCCCGGGCCCTCATGAGCGACTTCAACCAGATCTCCCGCCTCAGCCGCCTCGTGACGCCCCTGTTCCCCGGCGTGGAGGTCAAGCCGGTCATCGCCGACCTCAAGCGGCGCCTGGAGAAGGAGCTCGACTACGTCGACGAGGCCCGCGCCCAGACCGCCTTCCACGACGCCTACGACGGCGACCCCGACTTCGCCGTCCCCGCCGTCGTCGCCCAGTCGGGCAACGTGCTCGTCACCGAGTGGCTGGAGGGCACCCCGCTCGCCAGGGTCATCGCCGAGGGCGACCAGGAGGCCCGCGACCGCGCCGGGCTGCTGCTGTTCCGGTTCCTGCTGTCCGGCCCGGCCCGCTGCGAGATGATCCACATCGACCCGCACCCGGGCAACTTCCGGCTGCTGGACGACGGCCGCCTCGGCGTCATGGACTTCGGCGGCGCCGCCCGCGTCCCCGCCGAGCTCCAGTGGTCGATCGGGCGGCTGCTGCGCATCGGCACCCTGGGCGACCCCGACGACATCGTGGACGCGCTGTTCGAGGAGGGCTTCCTGCTCGGGGACGCGGAGGTGGACCCCGACGAGGTCGCCGCGCTCGTCGCCCCGCACGCGGCCCCGTTCGCCGTGGAGCGCTTCCGTTACTCCCGCGAATGGCTGCGCGAGCAGACGGCACGCGGGCTCGGCCTCGCCTCCGACCTGCGTCCGGGCGCGCTCGCCCGCGCGTTCCGCCTGCCGCCGCAGTACCTCGCCGTCAGCCGCGCCCTCTCCGGCTGCGGCGGCGTCCTGTGCCAGCTGGAGGCCGAGGGCGAGTACCGCGCCGAAGCCGAGCGCTGGCTCCCCGGCTTCTCCACCGGCACCGACCCCGACCTCGACGACCAGGCCCAGGTCACCGCCTGAGCCTGCCCGGCGGTCAGGCCAGGGCCCGCGCCTCCTCCTGCTCCACCTGCTGGTTCCATTCGCGCTTTCCGGACTGCCAGCCGTCCTCGTCGCGGCCGCGCCGCCAGTAGCCGGAGATCGACAGCTGCTCCAGGGGAAGGCCGCGCTCGACGCGCAGGTGGCGGCGGAGCGCCTTGACGAAGTTGGCCTCGCCGTGCACGAAGGCGTGCACCTCCCCGTCGGGGAAGTCGAGCTTCTGGACGGCCTCGACCAGCAGGTCGCCGACCTGGCCGCCGCCCCGGTGCAGCCACACGATCTCCGCGTCGCCGGGAGTGCGCAGCTCCTGCTCCTCCTCGGGCCCTTCGACCTCGACGAACACGCGGGCGGGGGCGCCGTCCGGGAGGCGCTCCAGGGAGGCGGCGATCGCGGGCAGGGCGCTCTCGTCCCCGGCGAGCAGGTGCCAGCCGGCGCCGGCGCGCGGCGCGTAGCCGCCGCCCGGGCCGTTGAAGTAGATCTCCTCGCCCGGCCGGACGCCCGCCGCCCACGGGCCGGCCAGGCCCTTGTCGCCGTGGTGGACGAAGTCGATCGTCAGCTCGCCCGCCCCGGCGTCCCACGCGCGGACGGTGTAGGTGCGGGTGCTCGGCCACTGCTCGCGCGGCAGTTCGGCGCGCACCCGCTCCATGTCGAACGGCTCGGGGTAGGAGACGCCCGGCCGCGGGAAGAGCAACTTCACGTAGTGGTCGGTGAACTCGCCCGCGCCGAAGTCCGAGAGCCCGTCACCGCCGAGGACCACACGGACCATGTGCGGTGTGACGCGCTCGGTGCGCAGCACCGTTCCCCGGTGGAGCCTGCGTCCCTTGCGTGCCGGTTCCGTCGCCATACGGTCCCCTCCGATGATCCAGATCACAGTGCTTAGGGAACCCTAACCTCAACCGGATCCGGAATGTTCCCCGGCGGGGCGCGGCGTTCAGCGAGCCGAGGCCGGGCGGGCCGTGCGGGTCCGCGCGACCTCGGCGGCGATCGCCTCGAAGGCGGCGTCGGTCTCCTCCTCGGCGAGGACGGTCGCCAGCGTCGACTTCACGATGACGACGCCGTGCCGGGGCGAGACCCAGATGAGCTGGCCGCCGAGGCCGTTGGCCGAGAAGTCGCCGTTCTCGCCCAGCCACCAGTGCAGGCCGTACCCCCGGTTGAACGCGGCGGACGGCCGCGTCGACTCCGTCACCCAGGAGGCGGGGACGACCTGGCGCCCGTTCGCCCTGCCGCCGTTCAGGTACAGCAGGCCGAACCGTGCGAAGTCGCGGTCGGTCGCGTAGTAGCAGCAGTACCCCATGCTGTTGCCGTTGGAGTCGTTGCCGAGGTACGCCTTGGAGGCCATCCCGGCCGGCTCCCAGATCTTCTTCTGGACGTAGGCGTGGTACGGGACCCCGGTCGCCTTGGCCACGACCCAGGAGAGGACGAACGAGTTCATGCTCGTGTACTCGAACCTCGTCCCCGGCTCCCACCCGCGCTTGCGCTGCCTGGCCAGTTCGGTCAGCGGATACCCGAGGCTCGCGGCGACGTGCGCGAACGGCACGTCGTAGGTCTCCGTCCACTGGACGCCCGAGGACATCCGCAGCAGGTCCCGCAGCGAGACGCCGTCGTATCCCGAGCCCTTCAGCTCCGGGACGTACCGGGTGACCGGGTCGTCGATCGAGTCGATGCGGCCCTCGCCGAGCGCGATGCCGATCGCCGCCGAGGTGAAGGACTTCGCCATCGACCACGACTGGAACAGGGTGTCGCGATCGGCGGCGACGTACCGCTCGAGAACGATGTCGCCGCGGTCCAGGACCACGAACCCCTGCGTCCCGGTCCGAGCGAGGTAGTCGTCGAGGGTGTGCTTCCGGCCTTCGTAGGTGTAGGTGACCGCGAGCGGCCGGTACGCCTCGCGCAGGGCGACGGGGTCGGACGAGGGCGGCAGGGGGTCGAAGCCGCGCGCGGCCTCGGTGACGCGGACGGACGGCGGGGACGGGGGCGAGGGCGCCGGGGGAGCGGCGTCCGCGGGGGGAGCGGCGAGGGCGGTGGTGACGGCGGCTGCGGCGAGTGCGAGCGTCCAGGGCCTGCGGCGCATCGGACCTCCGTGGGGGGCGGGATCGGCCGGGGTTCTCACCGATGGTGATCGACCGGCGGCGCCGCGTCCATGGCGCGGGGCGACGAAATCCGGTGGCGGACGTGGCGTCGCGGCACGAAAGTCGCCGCGGACCTCGTCAGACGGCCCTGCGGCCAGGACCGTCTGAGGTACCTTCGACGGGCCCGCGTCCCGCTCAGCCGCCCGCGCCGCCGGAGGACCGATGTCCGTGCTCGCCCAGCTGCTCGCCGCCGTCGCCGACGGCTCCGTGGAGATCGTCGACCTGACCGCCCCGCTGTCGGAGCGGACCCCGATCCTGCGGCTGCCGGAGCCGTTCGCCAACACCGTCCCGTTCCGGCTGAAAGAGATCAGCCGCTACGACGACCGCGGACCCGCCTGGTACTGGAACGACATCGAGACCGGCGAGCACGTCGGCACCCATTTCGACGCCCCGGTGCACTGGGCCACCGGTCGCGACGGCGAGGACGTCGCGCAGGTCCCGCCCGCCCGCCTGGTCGCCCCCGCCGTGGTGCTGGACGCCTCGGGGCGCGCGGCCGCCGATCCCGACTTCCTGCTGGAGATCGACCACGTCCGCGACTGGGAGCGGGCGCACGGCCCGCTCCCGGACGGCGGCTGGCTCCTCTACCGGACGGGCTGGGACGCCCGAGCGGGCGACCAGGAGGCCTTCCTCAACGCCGACGAGACCGGCCCGCACACTCCGGGGATCTCCGCCGAGTGCGCCCGGTGGCTGGCCGAGGAGACGCCGCTGCTCGGCCTCGGCGTGGAGACCGTCGGCACCGACGCGGGCGCCGCCCACGGCTTCGACCCGCCCTTCCCGTGCCACTCCTACTTCCTCGGCGCCGGCAAGTACGGCCTCACCCAGCTGCGGAACCTCGACCGGCTCCCGGCCCGCGGCGCCGTGCTGCTCGCCTCCCCGCTGCCGATCGTCGGCGGCTCGGGCAGCCCCGCCCGCGTGCTCGCGCTGATCGAGCGATGATCGTCGCCGAGGCCGTGGGGGAGGCCCTCGCGCGGTTCGGCGCGGGCACCGTGTTCGGAGTCGTCGGCAGCGGCAACTTCCACGTCACGAACGCCCTCGCGGCGAACGGCGCCCGGTTCGTGGCCGCGCGCCACGAGGGCGGCGCCGTGACGATGGCCGACGCGTACGCGCGGGTGAGCCGCGGCCTCGGCGTCGCGACCGTCCACCAGGGGCCCGGCCTCACCAACGCGGCCACGGGCATGGCGGAGGCCGCCAAGAGCCGCACGCCGCTGCTGGTGGTCGCGGGCGAGGTCGCCGCCGCCGCGGTCCGCTCCAACTTCCGCGTCGACCAGGCGGCGATCGCCGCGGCGGTGGGCGCCGTCCCCGAGCGGGTCCACTCCCCGCAGAGCGCCCTGGGCGACGTGGCGCGCGCGTGCCGGACGGCGGTCGCCGAGCGCCGCACGGTGCTGCTCGGGCTGCCGCTGGACGTCCAGGCCGCCGAACTGCCGGAGCCGTCCGCGCCGGCGGCCCCGCGGGCCCCGCCCCGGCGGGGGGCGGCGCGGCCCC
>NZ_JBEUPA010000133.1:0-24887 GCF_040492065.1 Actinomadura sp. NPDC000929
TCCTTGCCGCGCACCCGCGAGAGTTCCGCGTCGGTCCGTCCCAGCAGTTCCTGGCAGCCGCCTCGGCCGCCTCGGCCGCGGTCTCGGTCGCGCCGGCCGACGCGGTCGCGTCGGCGATCTGCAGGACGAGGGCCTCCGCGTCGACCTGCAGCGTGACGCCCGACGGCAGCTTCAGGTCGCCGGCCAGCACCTGCGTCCCGACCTCCAGGCCCTCGATGGACAGGTCGACGGCCTCGGGGATGTGCGTCGCCTCCGCCTCGACCGACACCTGGACCAGCTCCTGCTGGACGACGCCGCCCGCGACGACGTCGCCGACCAGGTTGACCGGCAGGTCGACGACGACCTTCTCGCCGCGCTTCACCAGCAGCAGGTCGACGTGCTCCAGGAAGCCCTTGACCGGGTCGCGCTGGACGTCCTTCGGCAGCGCCAGCTCGGAGCCCCCGGAGAGGCCCTCGATGGTCAGCAGCACGTTCGGCGTCTTCAGGGCGAGCATCAGGTCGTGGCCCGGCAGCGCGATGTGCTGCGGGTCGGTGCCGTGACCGTAGAGGACGGCGGGCACCTTGCCGGCCCGGCGGGTGCGCCGCGCGGCACCCTTACCGAACTCGGTGCGCGGCTCGGCGGCAATGCGTACCTCGGACACGGCGAAAACTCCTCGTTGTTGCTTCCACGGCCGTCCGGCATCGGACGTCCGCTACGGACGATGCGTTGCGTTCCTCGCGCGCCGTCGAAGGCGGGCGCGCTCAAAGATTCGTTTGCGTTCCCCGGGGAGTGCGGGCCCTTCGCGGGCACCGCACTTGAACGTCCTGGGGCATACGCGGTTGCACAAGTCTAGCCCAACACGGCAACGCCCAACGCCACGGCCCTGCCGGCGCCATGGCCGCCGCCATGCCCGCCGGCACGCGCCGTGCCCGAGGTCGAGGTCTAGCTGTGGCCGCCGAACAGACTCGTGACCGAGCCGTCGGAGAACACCTCGTTGATCGCACGCGCGACCAGCGGCGCGATCGACAGCACCGTGAGCTTGTCGAACTGCTTCTCCTCCGGGATCGGCAGCGTGTTGGTCAGCACCACCTCGGATATCCGGGAGTTCTTCAGCCGGTCCACCGCCGGGCCCGACAGCACCCCGTGCGTCGCCGCGACGACGACCTTGGTCGCGCCCTGGTCGAACAGCGCGTCCGCCGCCTTCACGATCGTCCCACCGGTGTCGATCATGTCGTCCACCACGACGCAGGTGCGGCCGGCGACCTCGCCGACCACGTCGAACACCTTGACCTCGTTGGCCACGTCCGGGTCGCGCTTCTTGTGGATGATCGCCATCGGGACGCCGCCCAGCCGGTCGCTCCACCGCTCGGTGACCCGCACCCGGCCCGCGTCCGGCGCGACCACGGTGACCTGGGAGGTGTCCAGCCGGCTCTCGAAGTGCCGGGCCAGCAGGTCCAGCGCGAACAGATGGTCCACCGGGCCGTCGAAGAAGCCCTGGATCTGCGCGGTGTGCAGGTCCACGGTGATCAGCCGGTCGGCGCCCGCCGTCTTGAACAGGTCGGCCATCAGCCGCGCCGAGATCGGCTCGCGGCCGCGGTGCTTCTTGTCCTGCCGTGCGTAGCCGAAGAACGGCGCGACCACCGTGATCCGCTTGGCCGACGCGCGCTTGAGCGCGTCCACCATGATCAACTGCTCCATGATCCACTGATTGATGGGAGCCGTGTGACTCTGGACCACGAAGGCGTCGGAGCCGCGGACCGACTCCAGGAACCGCACGAACGTCTCGCCGTTGGCGAAGTCGTACGCGGACGTCGGCGTCAGCTCGACCTGGAGGTTGTCGGCTACTTCCCTGGCCAGGTCAGGGTGGGCTCGGCCGGTGAAGAGCATCAGCTTCTTCTGGCCGCTCGTTTTTATCCCACTCACCTCTGACAACTCCCCCTCAATGGAACCGTGCCCTGCATGTGGGTTGTCGTCCCCACTCCCGCGCACCAAAGAGCCGGCGCGCGGGTCGTCTTGTCGTCGAGCCGCTCTCCGGTCGGGCGGCCCTGTGTTGTTCCGGAAGACGCCGTCGTCCTCCACCTCCCCGCCCTGAGGCGGGGCAGTCCTCTTCGGGCGCGCTAAGTCGCGCTCTCCTCGCCGGCCCGGGCCCGGCGGGCCGCCTCGGCCGCCGGCGTCCCCGGCCGCTTCCGCTCGACCCAGCCCTCGACGTTGCGCTGCCGTCCTCGCGCGACCGCCATCGCCCCGGGCGGGACGTCCTGGATGATCACCGAGCCGGCCGCGGTGTAGGCGCCGTCCCCGATCGTCACCGGCGCGACGATCATGTTGTCGCTGCCGACCTTCACATGCGACCCGATGACGCTGCGGTGCTTCTCCACACCGTCGTAGTTGACGAACACCGAGCTCGCGCCGATGTTCGAGCCGGCGCCGATCTCGGCGTCGCCGACGTAGGTCAGATGCGGCACCTTCGTGCCCTCGCCGATGTCGGCGTTCTTGGTCTCGACGTACGTGCCGACCTTGGCCCCGGCCGCGAGCGTCGTCCCGGGCCGCAGGTAGGCGTAGGGCCCGACCGACGCCTCCGGCCCGATCCGCGCCCCGACGCACACCGCGTTCGTCACCGACGCGCCGGCGCCGACCGTCGTGTCGGTCAGCGTGCAGCCGGGACCGACCCGCGCGCCCTCGCCGAGGTGCGTCCTGCCGTGCAGCTGCGTCCCCGGGTGGATCTCCGCGTCCGGTTCGGCGGTCACGTGCACGTCGATCCACGTGGAGGCCGGGTCGATGATCGTGACCCCGGCGCGCATGTGCGCTTCGAGGATGCGGTCGTTCAGCTGCCTGCGGGCCTGCGAGAGCTGGACCTTGTCGTTGACGCCCTGGGTCTCCACCCAGTCGGCGGCCAGGTGCGCCCCCGCCCGGTGGCCGTCGCCGCGCAGGATCGCCACCACGTCGGTGAGGTACTCCTCGCCGCCCGCGTTGTCGGTCGTCACCCGCTTCAGCGCGTCCGCCAAGAGCGCGCCGTCGAACGCGTACATCCCGACGTTGATCTCGTTGATCGCGCGCTGCTCCTCGGTGGCGTCCTTGTGCTCGACGATCGCCTCGGCGCTGCCGTCCGCCGCCCGGATCATGCGCCCGTAGCCGGTCGCGTCCGGCATCTCGGTGGTCAGCACGGTGACGGCGTTGCCCTCGTCCTCGTGCGCCCGGACCAGCGCCCGCAGCGTCTCGCCCCGCAGCAGCGGGTGGTCGCCGTTCGTCACGACGACCGTCCCGTCCAGCGCGCCGGTCTGCTCCAGCGCCATCCGCACGGCGTGGCCCGTCCCGCCCTGCCGCTCCTGCACGGCGGCCTCGGCGTCCGGGGCGTGCTCGGCGAGATGCCCGACGACCTGCTCGCGCCGGTGCCCGACGACCACGACGAGCCGCTCGGGCTCCAGTTCGCGGGCGGCGGCGAGCACGTGGCCGAGCATGCTGCGCCCGCACAGCTCGTGCAGCACCTTCGAGGTACGGGACTTCATCCGGGTGCCCTCGCCCGCGGCGAGGACGATGACGGCGGCCGGGCGGCTCGCAGCGCTCACAAGGAGGCTCCTCGGCATCGCGGACGGGGATCGGTCGCGGGCCCGCCCACCTGCGACATCACGACACGGCAGGCCGGGGCGAACCCGACACCGGCAGGATACCGCCCACCTCGCTCCTGTCACCCCACCGCCCACCCCGGGGGACCCGGTCGGGCGTCTCAGACAGCTCCGGCGCAAGGACTCGAACCTTGTCTAAGGGCACCAAAAACCCTTGTGCTGCCAATTACACCACGCCGGATCAAAGCAGACGGGTCCGGACAGAGCCGCGAACCGACCGGCCCCCACGATACCGACACGGGCCCGGGAGGGCCCACCTCATATGGCCATCCACCCGGACGCGCCCACCGTCGCCCTCCATGGTCGTTTTGTCCGGATCGGTTTAGAACGTGTATCACGGAGCAAGCACACTGCGTGCCGATCGGCCCGGGCCCGGTCGAGCGGCCAGGGCCCACCGCCCCCGGCGGGCGGCCGACGACCCCCGTTACGCACGAGTGTTATGTGGCCAAAGGGGCAGTTTCCCGCTGATTTTACTGTTCGGATCTGCACAACCTACGGACTCGTAGGTTACGTTGGCGTAGGTAAGGCTGCCCCGAGTCACGGGAAGAAGTGATGACGCATGACGACAGCTCCGGCCATGGATCCACCTCGCCCGCAGCGGCGTCCCGAACTCGCGCCCCAGCAGCGCGGCAACGGAGAACGGGTGCTGATCGCCACGTTCACCGCGCTGCCCTTCCTGGCACTGTTCGCCGCCGTCCCGCTGGCCTGGGGACGGTTCCTCGGCTGGACGGACGTCGTCCTCACGGCCGTCTTCTACCTGGTGTCCGCGGGCGGCATCACGGTCGGCTACCACCGGTACTTCACCCACGGCTCCTTCAAGGCCACGCGCGGCCTGAAGATCTTCATGGCGCTGGCCGGGAGCCTGGCCATCGAGGGGCCGGTCATCACCTGGGTGGCCGACCACCGGCGGCACCACAAGCACTCCGACAAGGAGTTCGACCCGCACTCGCCGTGGCGGTTCGGCGACGACTGGAAGGCCCTCGCCAAGGGGCTGGCCTGGGCGCACTACGGCTGGCTGTTCGACGCCAACAGGACCTCCAAGCAGCGGTTCGCCAAGGACCTGCTCAACGACCGCGACATCCGGCGCATCCACCAGGCATTCCCCGGCCTGGTCGCGGTGTCGTTCCTGCTCCCGGCCGTGATCGGCGGCCTGGTCACCATGTCGTGGGCGGGCTTCCTCACGGCGCTGTTCTGGGCCGGCTTCGTCCGGATCACCCTGGTGCACCACGTGACCTGGTCCATCAACTCGATCTGCCACACCTTCGGCAAGGAGGAGTTCGAGGTCCGGGACAAGTCGCGCAACGTGTGGTGGCTGGCGATCCCCTCGCTGGGCGAGTCGTGGCACAACCTGCACCACTCGGACCCGACCTGCGCCCGGCACGGCGTGCTGAAGGGGCAGGTCGACATCAGCGCGCGCATCATCTGGGCGTTCGAGAAGATGCGCCTGGCCCGCGACGTCCGGTGGCCGAACCCCGACAGGCTGGCCGCGAAGCGCACGAAGCAGGCGGTTTGACCGCCACAATTGATCCCGTGACAGATCCCGCTCCCAGGACCCGCAGAAAGCGGATGACCGGCAAGGAACGCCGCGAGCAGCTCCTCGACATCGGCCGGACCCTGTTCGCCGAGCGCGGGCTGGACGGCACCTCGGTGGAGGAGATCGCGTCGGCCGCCGGGGTGTCCAAGCCGGTGGTGTACGAGCACTTCGGCGGCAAGGAGGGGCTCTACGCGGTCGTCGTCGACCGGGAGTTCGAGCGGCTGCTGGGCCTCGTCACCGACTCGCTGAACTCGGCCGTCCACTACCGGGGCAAGCTGGAGAAGGCGGCCCTGGCGCTGCTGGAGTACATCGAGGAGCGCCCGGAGGGGTTCCGCATCCTCGTCCGCGACTCGCACGGCGGGACGGGCACCGGCAGCTACGCCAGCCTGCTGAGCGAGATCGCCGGCGAGGTGGAGCACATCCTGGCGCAGGAGTTCGACCGGCACGGCTACGACGACAAGTTCGCGCCGCTGTACGCGCAGAGCCTGGTCGGCATGGTGGCGCTCACGGGCCAGTGGTGGCTGGACGTCCGCAAACCGCACCGGGAGGACGTGGCCGCGCACATCGTGAACCTGGCGTGGAACGGCCTGTCCGGGCTCGAACCGAGGCCGTCGCTGGACCCGCGCCGCCGCCGCAAGGAGATGGAGCGGCAGGAGAAGCGCGCGGAGAAGGCCGCCGCCAAGGCCGAGCGGGCCGAGGGGAAGGCCGCGGCGAAGGCGGAGAAGGTCCACCGCCGGACGCTGCGCGACTTCGACGAGATCGCCGACCCGTCAGCCTGAAGGCCGCAGGAACTCCAGCCGGTTCCCCACGGGGTCGTCGGTGTGGAAGCGGCGGTGTCCGGGGAACAGGTCGTCCGGCGTGACCTCGTGGCCGGCGGCCCGCAGGCGCGCCGCGAGGGCGTCGAGGTCGTCGACGAGCAGGCCCGGGTGGGCCTTGCGGGCGGGCCGGAAGCCGGGCTCGACGCCGAGGTGGATCTCGACGCCCGGGCCGCGGAACCAGGCGCCCCCGCGCTTGGCGAGCTCGGGCGGCTTGGCCACCTCCTCAAGGCCGAGGACGCCGCCGTAGAAGGCGCGGAGCCGGTCCTCGGCGCCGGGCGGTGCGGCGAGCTGGACGTGGTGGACACCGATGATCATGGTCGCCTCCGGACATGGCACCGGCGGCCGCCCGGAGTTCGTCCGGGAGGCCGCCGGCAGGGTCGCCGGTCTCGGGTCGCGAGCCGGGTTTCGCGGACGCCGCCCGTCCGCCGGAGATGGCACACCGCAGGGGAACGAGTCGCTTCCCTCGGGCGGGGCGGGCGGCATCCCGTCTAGGGGGTGGTGGCGATCACGAAGATCCTCCGGAACGGGAACACGGTGCCGTAGGGGGCGGCGGGGTAGGCGCGCCTGAGCCGCTCGCGGTACTCGGCGAGGAACTCGTCCGCCTCCGCGGGCGAGAGGGCGGTGAGGACGGGGCGCAGCGCGCTGCCCTTGACCCATTCGAGGACCGGGTCCTCGCCGTGCAGCACCTGCGCGTAAGTGGTCTCCCAGGCGTCGACGGCGCATCCGAGCCGGGCCAGGAGGTCCACGTATCCGGCCGGGTCGAGGACGGGGGCGTCGTGCTGGAGGTGGGCGAGCTTGCCACGCCACCGTTCGGAGCGGCCCATCTCGCGGAGCAGGACATGGCTCGGCGCGTCGAAGTTGCCGGGCACCTGGAAGGCGAGGCGGCCGCCCGGGGCGAGGGCGCCGACCCAGCGGGGCAGCAGGCGCGGGTGCTCGGGGAGCCAGTGCAGGACGGCGTTGGAGATGACGAGGTCGAGGGGCCGCTCGGGCTCCCAGGCGGCGACGTCGGCGACGCGGAAGGCGAGGCGCCCCGGGATCTCGTGCGCGCGGGCCGCCGCGATCATCTCCGGCGAGCTGTCGAAGGCGTCGATGACGGCGTCCGGCCAGCGGGCGGCCAGAGTGGCGGTCAGCTCTCCGCTCCCGCAGCCGAGGTCGGCGACGCGGGCGGGCGGGGCGCCGCCGAGCCGCCCGGCGAGCTCGGTGAAGGGCCTGGCGCGCTCGTCGCCGAAGACCCCGTACTGCGCGGGGTCCCACACGGCCGCGGTTTGTCTCGACATCAAGAAACATCATGCCCGGCGCATATCTTGATGTCAAGAGTCTTGGCGCGCGTGTCCCGCCGGCCGGTCGCCTGACGGATGCGCCCCCGCCCGCGGCGCTCCTAGGCTCACCGGCATGACGGACGACGAGAGCGGATGGGCGCTGGTGCTCGGCCCCGGCGGGCCGGTCGGGACGGCGTGGCTGATCGGGCTGGCGGCGGGGCTGCGCGAGGCGGGCGTGGACCCGGCGGCCGCGGGCCTGGTCGTCGGGACCTCGGCGGGCGCCATCGCCGGCGCGGCGATCACCACCGGCAGGGACCTGGCGGCGCTGGAGGAGCTGCCGCCGCGCGGCGGCCCCCCGGCGCCGGCGGACGGCTCGGTGATGGCGCGGGTGTTCGAGGTCGGCAGCGCCCCGGGCCTGGAACCGGACGAGGCCAGGCGGCGGATCGGGCGGCTGGCCCTGGAGGCGGACGCGCTTCCCGCCGAACGCCACCACGCGAGCATGCGGTACCTGGTCGGGACCGACACGTGGCCGGACGCACGGCTGCTGATCACCGGGATGGACGCCGCGTCGGGCGAACCGGTGCTGTGGGACGCGTCGAGCGGCGTCCCGCTGTCGCTGGCGGTGGCCGCGAGCAGCGCGGCGCCCGGCTTCGCCGAGCCGGTGCCGATCGGCGGGCGCCGCTACATGGACGGCGCGTTCGCCGGATGGTCGGAGGCGGAACTGGCGCGGGGAGCCGGGCCGCTCGTCGCGGTGGAGCCGATGCCCAACATGCGGGGCGGCGGCGGTGGCCTCCGGATCGTCCCGGACGCGCGGGCGCTGGAGGCGTTCGGGCCGAGCCTCGGGGACCGCTCGCGGTGGACGCCCGTCTACCGGGAGGGGCGCCGGCAGGCGCCGGAGGCGGCCGAGCGGATCACCGCCGCGCTGGCCGCCCACCGCTGATCACGCCCCGTCTTTCTCGATATCAAGACAGGTAGGGTGGCGGCATGCGCGATGAGGTCGACAGGCTGGTCGAGGCGTGGAACACCGAGCGCCCGGACCTGGACGTCCGGCCGCTGCAGGTCCTCAGCCGCGTGTCCCGCCTGGCCCGGCACCTCGACCGCGCCCGGCGCGCCGTGTTCGCCGACCACGGCCTGGAGCCGTGGGAGTTCGACGTGCTCACCGCGCTGCGCCGGGCGGGCGCCCCCTACCGGCTGAGCCCCGGCCGCCTCCTGCACGCGACCCTGGTGACCTCCGGCACGATGACGAACCGCATCGACCGGCTGGCGGCGGCGGGGCTGGTGGAGCGGCATCCCGACCCGCAGGACAAGCGCGGCGTGCAGGTCCGCCTCACCGAGGCGGGCCTGACCCGCGTCGAC
Source organism: Actinomadura sp. NPDC000929 (assembly GCF_040492065.1). Classification (NCBI taxonomy): domain Bacteria; kingdom Bacillati; phylum Actinomycetota; class Actinomycetes; order Streptosporangiales; family Thermomonosporaceae; genus Actinomadura; species Actinomadura sp. NPDC000929. The sequence continues at coordinate 8,567 of NZ_JBEUPA010000133.1, forward strand.
GCCGCCTTCGCCGACCTGCTCCGCCGCGAGCAGGCGATCCTGGAAGGCCTCTCCCCCGACCAGCGCGAAGCCCTGGCCGACCTCCTGCGCACCCTCCTCATCCCCTTCGACGCGTGATCTCCCAGGGGGGGCATCTCCCAGGGGGGCGACCCCCTGGAACCCCCGTCACGAGCCGGGCGATCCTCACGCCACGGTGCGGGTGTGCTGTGCCCGTGCGGGTTCGTGAGGTGGCGCTGCGGTCGCCCGGCTCGACGGTTCGTGCGACCTCCAGGCGCCAGAGCGCCTTCCGGCCGCCCGACCCGTGCCCCGGCTCAGGGCCCTGTTTCAGGGCGTTAGGGCGGCTTCCAGGGCGGCGGCCAGGGCGCAGAGGCGTTCCTCGCCTCCGGCGGGGCCGATGAGCTGGACGGACGCGGGCAGGTGCGAGCCGGGCACCGGGACGGGCAGGGCGAAGGCGGGAAGCCCGGCGACGTTGACCTGACCCACGAGCGTCGTGAGGACGAGGTCGGACTCGTCCGCCTCATCAGGCTCCGGGGGCAGGCACGGCAGGACCGGCAGGGCGATGGCGGCATGCCGGGCGAGGATCGCGTCGAGCTCCGCCCTGATCGCCTTCCGCACGCCGAGCGCCCGGTCGAGCATCCCGGTGCCGGACACGTCGATCATGTGCTGGACGCGGCGCGCGATGCGGCCGCTCAGCTTGTCCGGCTCGGCGAGCAGGCGCCCGTTCCAGCGCGGGGCCTCGTCGCTGATGATCAGGCCGTTGGCGGTGGCGGCGCCGGCATAGTGCTCGGACGTGACGTCGATGACGGGGCCGAGGCGGCGCAGGGCCTCGTCGACGGCGGCGTCGATCGCCGGGTCCACGCCGTCGACGCGGAGGCGCGCGACGGTCATGGACGGGTCGTAGGGGGCGGGCGTGAAGCCGGGTTCGAGCAGGCGCATGCCGAGGACGACGGCGGCGACGTCGCGGCCCATCGGCCCGACGACGTCGAGCGTCGGCGACAGGGGATACACGCCGTCCAGGGAGACGCGGCCGTTCGTGGTCTTCAGGCCCGCGATGCCGCAGCAGGCGGCCGGGATGCGGATCGACCCGGAGGTGTCGGTCCCGAAGGCGACGTCGGCCTCGCCGGTGGCGACGGCGACGGCGGAGCCGCTCGACGAGCCGCCCGGCACCCGCGACGGGTCGAGCGGGTTCACCGGCGTCCCCGACCAGGGGTTCACGCCGTCCGCGGCCATGCACAGCTCGTTCAGGTTGGTCTTCCCGGCGATGCGGGCACCCTGCGCGCGGGCGGACGCGACGGCGGGCGCGTCCGCGGCGGCGGGCTCGGCGCGCTCGGCGACGGCCCGGCAGCCCGCGGTGGTGGGCAGCCCGGCCACGTCGATCGCGTCCTTGACGGCGAGCCGCGGGCCGTCGCCCGGCTCGTCCGTCCTGATGATCCAGGTCGTCACTCAGGGATGATGCCCGGTGCGCCCGCGAACCGCCAGGAACGTCCTGCTAGCCGAGATCCTCGGCGAGCATGAGCCACTCCTCCTCGACGCCGGCGGCCTCGGCCTGGACCTCCTTGAGCCGGGCGTCCAGCTCCTGGAGCTTGGCGTAGTCGGTGGCGTGCGCGGCGAGCTGCTCGTGGAGGGCGGCCTGCTGACCGGCGAGCTTCTCCAGGCGGCGTTCGAGGCGGTCGAGCTCCTTGCGGGCCTTCCAGTCCTGGCCGCCCGCCTTGGGCTTGGGCGGCGCCGCGGCGGGCTCGTCGCGGACCGCGCGGGGCTTGGGCGCGGTCCCGGCGGCGCGGCGTTCGAGGTACTCGTCGACGCCGCCGGGCAGCAGCGACACGCGGCCGTCGCCGAGCAGCGCGACGACGTGGTCGGTGATGCGCTCCAGGAAGTAGCGGTCGTGGCTGACGACGACGAGGGTTCCGGGCCAGCCGTCCAGGAGGTCCTCGACCTCGGTGAGGGTCTCGATGTCGAGGTCGTTCGTGGGCTCGTCCAGCAGGAGGACGTTGGGCTCGGCCATCAGGAGGCGCAGCAGTTGCAGGCGGCGGCGCTCACCGCCGGACAGGTCGCCTACGGGCGTCCACTGCCGGTCGCCCGCGAAGCCGAGCCGTTCGAGGAGCTGGCTCGCGGTCCATTCGCGCTTGCCGACGGTGATGCGGCGGCGGATCTCCTCGACCGACTCCAGGACGCGCCGGGCCGGGTCGAGCTCCTCCAGGTTCTGCGACAGGTGCGCGAGCTGGACGGTCTTGCCCTGCACCACCGTGCCGGAGACCGGCTGGACGGAGCCGTCGAGGAGGCGCAGCAGGGTGCTCTTGCCGCTGCCGTTGACGCCGACGAGACCGACCCGGTCGCCCGGGCCGAGCCGCCACGTCATGCGCTGGAACAGGTCGCGGTCGCCGAGGCGGACGCTGACGTCCTCGATGTCGTAGACGGTCTTGCCGAGCCGCGCGGTCGCGAACCGGGTCAGCTCCACCGAGTCGCGCGCCGGCGGCTCGTCGGCGATGAGGGCCTGCGCGGCGTCCACCCGGAACTTGGGCTTGGACGTGCGCGCCTGCGGGCCGCGGCGCAGCCACGCCAGCTCCTTGCGGAGCAGGTTCTGCCGCTTGGCCTCGGTGGCGGCGGCGATCCGGGAGCGCTCGGCCTTGGCGAGGACGTAGGCGGAGTAGCCGCCCTCGTAGCGTTCGACGCGCCCGTCGACGACCTCCCACGTGCGGTCGGTGACCGCGTCGAGGAACCAGCGGTCGTGGGTGACGACGAGCAGCGCGACCTTGCGGCCCCTCAGGTGCCGGGCCAGCCAGTCGATCGCCTCGATGTCGAGGTGGTTGGTGGGCTCGTCCAGCAGGAGCAGGTCGGACTCGGGGACCAGGAGCCGGGCCAGCGCGACGCGGCGGCGCTCCCCGCCGGACATGCCGGCCAGCGGCGCGTCCAGGTCGAGGTCGGCGAGCAGGCCGCCGAGGATGTCGCGGGCCCGGACGTCGCCCGCCCACTCGTGCTCGGCGCGGTCGCCGAGCACCACGGACCGGACGGTCGCGTTCTCGGCGAACGCGTCCCGCTGGGTCAGGTAGCCGAGCCGGATCCCGCGGGCGTGGGTGACGCGCCCGTCGTCGGGCTCGGTCTCCCGGGCGAGGACGGACACGAGGGTGCTCTTGCCGCCGCCGTTGCGTCCGACGACGCCGACGCGGTCGCCCTCGTCCAGGCCGAGGGACACGGCGTCGAGCAGCGGTTCGGGCCCGTAGGCCTTGGCGACGTTCTCAAGATTGATCAGATTCACGGCGCCTTCAAGCGTAGGGCCCCGCGCGCACCGCTCGCACGGCGCGCCCCGCTCAGACGATCAGTTCGGTGGCGCCATGCCCGAGGACCCGGGCTGCTCCGGCCGATCCGGCTGATCCGGTTGCCCGTACTGACCCGGCTGACCCGGCTGATCCGGTTGCCCGTACTGGCCGGGCTGGCCGGGCGGCCCGTACTGGCCCTGCTGCCCGTACTGACCGGGTTGGCCGTACTGACCGGGCTGGTCCGGCTGTCCGTACTGGCCCTGCTGGCCGTACTGGCCGGGCTGGCCCTGCTGGCCGTACTGACCCGGCTGCCCGTACTGGCCGGGCGGCTGCGGCGGGTACGGGGCGCCGGGCGGCCCGTACGCCGCGCCGGAGTTCTTGGTCTTCGACGAGTTCGCGGCGAGCACCACCACGACCACCACGACGACGCCGACGACCAGGAGCAGGAGCAGGAGGATCAAGGGGGTCAGCATGCCAAGACGCGCCATTTCGCTAGGTTCCGAAATCCGTGGGAGGCGAACCGATCGATCAGGGCGGCCCGGGTCTCCGGCCGCGCGGCGAGCCTACTGCCCGCCCGCCTCCCCCGGCACCACGGAGCCGGGCGCCACGGGCCCCGGCACGACGGGGCCCGGGACCCCGGGGCCCGGCACGGCGGAACCGGGCAGGGAGCCCGTTCCCGCGGAGGCCGCCACCACCTTGTCAGGGGCGTTGCGGCGCAGAGCCCGGTCGCGGCGCACCGCCAGCAGAACAAGCGTCGCCATCACGACGATCGCCACGAGGCTCAGCATCCCGGACAGATACGTCATCGCTCCACCTCGCCGGTCGGGTCAGTCCCGGAGGAACCGGTGTCACGCATAGAAGACGCGCTCTGCGACAGCAAGGTTCGCTTGTGTGACGATGGCAGCTACCGGGACAGGGGCGTCCCACCGTCCCGTCAGACGACTGTGGCCCCGGGGACGGGTCCGTGAGCCCGGACGATCTGCTCCGCGACGCCGGCCGAGTCCAGCGCGTCCGCCAGCTCCGCGGCGTCCTCGTCGGTCTCGGCGAGGAACGCGCAGGTGGGACCGGAACCGGAGACGAGCGCCCCGATCGCGCCGAGCTCGCGGCCGGCGTCGAGCGTGCGGCGCAGCGACGGGCGCAGCGACAGCGCGGCGGGCTCCAGATCGTTGGACAGCGCGGCGCCGAGGGCCTTGGCGTCCCCGGTGGCGAGCGCGGTCATCAGCGCCTCGGACACGGTCGGCCAGGCGGCCGCCTCCCCCGCCGCCAGGCGAAGCCGGTCGCACTCGCCGTAGACGGCCGGCGTGGACAGGCCGCCGTCGGCGGTCGCGAACACCCAGTGGAAGGCGCCGCGGGTGAGGGCGGGGGTGAGCCGCTCCCCGCGCCCGACGCCGACGGCCGTGCCGCCGAGGACCGCGAACGGGACGTCGCTGCCGAGGTCGCCGCCGAGCTCCATGAGGTCGTCGCGGGTGAGGACGGGCTCCTCGCGGTCGTCCCAGAGCCGGGCGCACGCGACGAGCGCGGCGGCGGCGTCGGCGCTGCCGCCCGCCATGCCCCCCGCGACCGGGATCGCCTTGCGGATCGAGAGCCGCACGGCCGTCTCGACGCCGAGGCGCGCCGCGACGAGCCGGGCCGCCCTGGCGGCGAGGTTGTCCTCGCCGGTGGGGACGCCGCCGACCGCGACGCGCGAGTGCGGGGCCGCCCGGACCTCCACCGCCAGCCGCTCGGCGGGCTCGGCCGTCACCTCGTCGAACAGCGACACGGCGTGGAACACGTTGACGAGGTCGTGGTAGCCGTCGTCGCGGATCGGCCCGACGCCCAACTGGAGGTTCACCTTGGCGGGGACCCGCACCGTCACTGCGTTCACTCGCGAAACCCTACGGGACCCTCAGCCGCCGCTTGTGACGGGGAGGTTGCGGGGGTTGAAGTACGGCGTCGTGGCGAGTTCGCGCAGCGCCGACATCGCGTGCGTGTCGCCGGTCACCGAGTAGGAGCGGCGCCTGTCGCGGGCGTTCTTCGCCTGCTCGTCGGAGTTGAAGTACACGACGGCCTTGACCTGCGGGTCCTGCAGGGTCTTGGCGGCCTCGCGGAGCCATTCGGCGCGGCGCGGGCCGTAGGACTTCGGCACCCCGAACTCGGCGATCATGATGGGCTTGTGGCGTCCCCGGGCCCACTCGGTGAAGAGCTTCAGCGCCTCCGACAGGTCGCGGTAGTCGTAGTCGGCGCCGGGCTGGGCGTCGGCGCAGATCCAGTCGACCTGGTCGTCGCCGGGGTAGTACGAGCCCGCGTTCGCGCCGTTGAAGCCGCGGGCGGTGGGGCACCACACCCAGGCGACGTTGTCGACGCCCTCCCGCTTGAAGATCGCCCGCAGGTGCTTCCACGCGGCCGTGAAGTCGGCGGCCGAGTGGACGCGCTTCTGCTCGGACGCCCTGTCCATGTCCCGCGACCAGCGCAGGAACACGGGCTTGCCGAGGGCCTTGACGGCGCGGGCGCGCTTGGCGATCAGGTCGTCGTGCTCGCCCTGGACGATCTCGCGGGCGTCGCCGCCGTCCCAGGTCAGCAGCAGGTAGCGGTTGCCGTCGGCGACGGACTTCTCCAGCGCGCCCGGGAAGTCGCTCTTCCAGCCGCGGTAGCTCTGCACGATGTCGAGCCGGCGGCCGAGCCGCTGCTCGAAACCGGCGACGGGCGCCATGCCCGGCTTGCCGGCGTCCTTCCCGGACGGCGACCCCGAAGGCGCCCCGGAGTCCGGCGGCGACTCCGACGGCGAGCCGGACGGGGACGGCGAGGCGGAGGCGGACGGCAGGCCGCCCTCCGGCGGCACCCACGCCCCGAAGTAGGCCCCCTGGCCCGGCGGGACCGGCGCCACGCCCGCCCGCGCCGTCGTCGTGATCTTGGGTGCCGCGCCGGCGCCGCCCCCGCAGCCCGCCGCGACCGTGGCGATCGTGCCCGCGATCGCGAGCAGTGCCGTCCCCACGATCGGCATCCGGGTCCGCGCCGCCCGCGAACGCGCCTTCACATCGACCTCCGGCTCGTGCTGATGCTGTCTCATCCCCCGCGGGGAGCTCTGGCCTCGGGGGATCGAGAGAGATCACCCCGGCGAGAAGGACCATACTCGGCAATTCGGGCGAAGGCGGCCACGTCCAGCGCTTCGCCCCGGGTCCGCGGGTCGACGCCCGCGGCGCGCAGCGCCTCCTCGGCGGCGGGCGCCGACCCGGCCCATCCCGCGAGGGCCGCGCGCAGCGTCTTGCGGCGCTGCGCGAACGCGGCGTCGACCACGGCGAACACCTCCTCCCGGGTCGCCCCGGTCGGCGGCGGGTCGCGGCGGGTGAACGCCACGAGCCCGGAGTCGACGTTCGGCGCGGGCCAGAACACGGCGCGCCCGACGGCCCCGGCCCGCCGGGCCTCCCCGTACCAGGCGAGCTTCACCGACGGCACCCCGTAGATCTTGGAGCCGGGCGCGGCGGCCATCCGGTCGGCGACCTCGGCCTGCACCATCACCAGCGCGGACCGCAGCGACGGCAGCGTCGCCAGAAGGTGCAGCACGACGGGGACGGCGACGTTGTAGGGCAGGTTCGCCACGAGGGCGGTCGGCGCGGGCCCCGGCAGCTCCGCGATCCTCATCGCGTCGGCGCGCACGACCTCAAGGCGCTCCGCGAGGTCCGGCTCCCGGGCGGCGGCCGTGGCCGGCAGCTCGGCGGCCAGCACCGGGTCGATCTCCACGGCGACGACCCGCCGCACCCGCGGCAGCAGTGCCAGCGTGAGCGACCCCAGCCCGGGACCCACCTCGATGACGACGTCGCCCGGGTCCAGCTCGGCGGCCCGGACGATCCGCCGGACGGTGTTGGCGTCGATGACGAAGTTCTGCCCGAGCGTCTTCGTCGGCCTGATGCCGAGCCGCCCGGCCAGCTCCCGCACGTCCGCCGGCCCGAGCAGGCCCCTGGTGTCCCCCATGCGTCAAGTCTCTCCTGTCATCGCGCGGGCCCGGTCCCCAGGGCCCCGCGGGCGCCGGTCAGGAGAACAGGAACTTCCCGCAGTTGGGCCACTGGCCCTGCCAGCGGCCGTTCACCCGCTTGTAGAGCAGCTGGGCCCGGTAGGTCTGCTCGGCCGAGCTGGCGTCCGACGGCTTCCCCGAGCCGCCGACCGACGCCCACGACGCCAGGGAGAACTGGTAGAGGCCGTAGTACCCGGCCGGGTTCACGGCCTTGGGGTTGTTGTGGGACTCACAGTTGGCGAGGCCGCGCCAGTTCAACCGCGTCACCGAGCCGCTGTTCGCCGACTTCGGCCCCACCGCGATGATCTGCGCGACGGGCTTGCGCTTGACCTTCCTCGCGAGCACCTTCACGACCTTGCGGCCCTTGCGCCGGACGTAGGCGACCTTGACGATCGTGATGCCGGGACGGCCCTTGCGCAGCTCCTTCTCGCTCCACGGCGCGACGGACGAGCTCTTCTTGCGGACCGTCGGGGCGGTCGTCTTCACGACCTTGGTCACCGGCTCCGACAGCAGCCGCATGATCTTGATGACGTCGCCGGCGGGCTTGTCGGCGGCCGGCTCGACCAGGTCGTGCGGGCCGAGCGCGATCTTCGCCTGCTCCAGCACCTGGCCGACGGTCGCGCCGGTCGTCATGGTCTCGGTCTTCTTCGCGTCGACCACGATGACGATCTTGCGCGGCGCGGGGGCGGTGGTGCGCGGCGCGTCCGCGACGACGCCGCGCTTCGGGGCCGCCGAGCCGCCGTCCCCGCCGCACGCCGAGGCGAGCAGCGCGGACGCCAGCAGGACGGCGAGGGGCGCGAGCGCGCGGGCGGCGCGCTCGCGCGGCACGGATGGGGAAGGCACGGGGAGTTCCTCCAGGGAGCCGGGCTCGGGGGGCGCCCGTCCAACGGCCAGAGATTAGAGGCCCCCGCCCGTCTCCGCCACCGGAACGCCGCCACTCGCCCCATTTGCCCGATATGCCCACCCCGGATCCGCTCCGCCCCGGCCGGACCCGCACCGGTCACCAGGGACCGAAGGCGCGCTCCCCGTTCGCGGCGATCGCGGCGCACAGCTCCGCCAGGTCGACGCCCTTGACCTCCGCCATCGCGCGGACGGTGTGCGGGATCAGGTACGAGGCGTTCGGCTTGCCGCGGTGCGGGATCGGCGTCAGGAACGGCGCGTCGGTCTCCACCAGCAGCAGGTCGAGCGGCGCGGCGCGCAGCGCCTCCCGCAGGGGCTCGGCGTTCTTGAACGTGACGTTCCCGGCGAAGCTCATCAGGTAGCCGCGATCGGCACAGACCCGCGCCATGGCGGCGTCACCGGAGTAGCAGTGGAAGACGACCGTGTCGGGCGCCCCCTCCTCCTCCAGGATCGCCAGCACGTCGTCGTGGGCCTCCCGGTCGTGGATCACCAGGGCCTTCCCGGTGCGCTTGGCGATGTCGACGTGGGCGCGGAAGGAGCGGTGCTGGTCCTCCTTCGGCGCCCAGTCGCGGTAGTAGTCCAGGCCCGTCTCGCCGATCGCGCGGACCTTGGGGTGCGCGGCGAGCAGGGCGACGTCGGCCAGGACGGCGTCGCTGACGCCGGTCGTCTCGTTCGGGTGGATCGCGACCGCGGCGTACACGTCGTCGAACTCGCCCGCGGCGTCCACCGCGAACCGGGAGGACGGCAGGTCGCAGCCGATCGTGACGATCCGCGCGACGCCCCCGGCCTTCGCCGACCTCAGCTGCTCGTCCACCGGCGTCTCGACGATGTCGAGATGGCAGTGGCTGTCGAAGACGTCGACGGGCAGGCGCTCGGGCAGCGGCGGGTAGGAACGGGACGCCTGCCCGTCCCCCTCCTGGGTCACGCCTTCTCCAGCCGGGCGAGCTCCTCGTCCACCACGGACGTCTCCAGCTTCTTGAACAGCGGCACCGGCTTGGCCAGCGGGACGCCCGGCTTGATCGGCATGGACTCCCAGCGTGCCTCGGTCGCGTAGTCGCCGGTGAGGACGCGGTAGTCGGGGCCGCCCTCCTCCGACACCGTCTCCAGCCTCGGCATGCCGCTCCACACGCCCTGCCCGCCGAGCATCTCGTAGACCTTCTGCGAGGAGTTCGGCAGGAACGGCGTCAGGAGCGTCTTGGCGTCGTCGACGACCTGGAGCGCGGTGTGCAGGATCGACTTGACGCGCTCGGGGTCGTCCTTGAGCTTCCAGGGCGCCTGGTCCGACAGGTACTTGTTGGCGTCGCGGACGACGTCCAGCGCCTCGGTGATCGAGTTCTTGAACCGCGACCGCCCGAGCTCGGCGCCCACGGCCCCGAACGCGGCGCGGCTGCGCTCCAGCAGCGCCCGGTCGGCGTCGGTGAGGTCGCCCGCCTCGGGGATCGCGCCGAAGTTCTTCGCCGCCATGTTCACCGAGCGGTTCACGAGGTTGCCCCACGCCGCCACCAGCTCGTCGTTGTTGCGGCGGACGAACTCCGACCACGTGAAGTCGGTGTCCTGGTTCTCGGGGCCGGCGACCGCGACGTAGTAGCGCAGCGCGTCCACGTCGTAGCGCTCCAGGAAGTCCTTCACGTAGATGACCACCTGGCGGGACGAGGAGAACTTGCGGCCCTCCATCGTCAGGAACTCCGACGACACGACCTCCGTCGGGAGGTTCAGCGCGCCCAGCGAGCCGGGCGTGCCGCCCTTGTCGCCCTGGCCGCTGTAGCCGAGGAGCATCGCCGGCCAGATCTCGGCGTGGAAGACGATGTTGTCCTTGCCCATGAAGTAGTAGGACAGGGCCTCCGGGTCCTGCCACCAGGCGCGCCATGCCTCGGGGTCGCCGGAGCGCCGCGCCCACTCCACCGACGCGGAGAAGTAGCCGACGACGGCGTCGAACCACACGTACAGCTTCTTGGCCGGGTTGTCGCGCCAGCCGTCCAGCGGGATCGGCACGCCCCAGTCGAGGTCGCGGCTGATCGCCCGCGGCTGCATGTCGTCGAGGAGGTTCAGCGCGAACTTCAGCACGTTCGGCCGCCACTGGCCCTGCTTACCCCGCAGGTACCGGCCGAGGACCTCGGTGAACGCGGGCAGGTCGAGCATGAAGTGCTCGGTCTCGGTGAACTTCGGCGTCTCGCCGTTGATCCGCGACACCGGGTTGATCAGGTCGATCGGGTCGAGCTGGTTGCCGCAGTTGTCGCACTGGTCGCCGCGCGCCCCGTCGTACCCGCAGATGGGGCAGGTGCCCTCGATGTAGCGGTCCGGGAGCGTCCGGCCGGTGGACGGCGAGATCGCGCCCATCGTCTTGGTCGGGAAGATGTAGCCGTTGTCGTACAGGCCCTTGAAGACCTCCTGGACGACCGCGTAGTGGTTCAGCGTCGTGGTGCGCGTGAACAGGTCGTAGGACATCCCGAGGCCGTACAGGTCCTCGGCGATCACGGAGCTGTAGCGGTCGGCCAGCTCGCGGGCCGTCACGCCCTCCTTGTCGGCCTGCACCTGGATCGGCGTGCCGTGCTCGTCGGTACCGCTGACCATCAGGACCTTGTTGCCCGCCATCCGCTGGTAGCGGCTGAACATGTCGGCGGGCAGCGCGAAACCGGAGACGTGCCCGATGTGACGGGGCCCGTTGGCGTACGGCCATGCGGGCGCGGTCAAGATATGACGGCTTGACGAGGACATGGAATCAAGGGTAGTCGCGTCACGGGGGCCGCGGCACGCGAGTAACCTGGCTCGGCGTCACAGCACGGACCAGCGGAGGCGGGAACTCAAGGCATGGCCCAGACCACGTCCGACCAGGCGGTCGCCCGGGAAGCCGACGACGCGGGGCCGGACGCGCCGTCCGCCCGCACCGGCCCGCTGAGCCGGCTGCGGCGGACCCGGCGGGTGGTGTGGCTGTCGCTGCTGGTCGCGGCGTCCGCGGTGCTCGCCCAGTGGGTGATCATGACCCCGCCGCTGTACTTCGACCCGTACTACGTGTGGCTCGCCGCCCGCGACTGGCCGCACATCCCCCTCACCCAGTGGCCGTTCGACGAGGTCCCGCACCAGGTCACCCGGATCGGGCTGGTGCTCCCGGCCCGGCTGGTCCAGGAGGTCCTCGGGGACGGCCAGGCCGCCTACTTCACCGTCGCCGCCCTCGGCGGGGCCGCCTTCTTCGTCGGGACCTACCTGGTCGTCCGGTCCCTGTTCGGGGACGTGGCGGGCCTGGCGTCCGCGGCGGTCATGCTGGTCCACCCGTTCTTCACCATGACCAACCCGTTCGGCCACGAGATCACCTGGTCGACCGGGGTGATGCTGCCGGACATGCCGGGCGCGGGGCTGTTCACCCTCGGGATGGCGGGCCTCGTCGTCGCGAGCCGCAGGTCCGGCCGGGCCCAGACGCGGATGCTGCTCGCCGCCGGGGTGCTCCTCGGCGCGTCGTTCCTCGTCCGGGAGTTCCTGGCCTTCCTCTTCCTCGCCATCCCCGCCTATCTGGCGCTGCTGCGCATCCCGTGGCGCCGCAACGTCACGGTCGGCGCGCCGATGCTGGCGATCCTGCTGCTCAACTTCGTCCACAACCAGCTGGTGTGGGGCAGCCCGCTCGCCGGGCTCATGTCGGCGGCCGAGCACGGCGGCCAGTCCCGCGACTACGTCACCCGCTCGCTCGCCGCGCGGTCGTTCCTGCGCGCGATGCACGACTGGAACCCGCTCGGGCTCGTCTTCACCGGGGCACTGGTCCTCACCATCGCCGGCTGGGCCCTCACCCGCGACCGGCGGCTCGCGCTGGTCCTGGTGTGGTTCTTCACGCTGGCGGTGCCGCTGACGCTGTTCTCCGGCGTCCTCGACCCGAACGACATCTCGCTGCGCGCCTGGCTCCAGCGGTACTGGTTCGCGGTGCTGCCCGCGCTGCTCGCCGGGGGCTCCGGATCGCTGATCCTGATGTTCCGGATGCTGCCGTCCGGCCTGGTGGCGCGGCTGCGGCTGCGGACGGTCGCGGCGCCCGTCCTGGCGGTCGCGCTGGGGGCGACGTACGCGGTGGCGGCCGTCCGCGCCGTCCCCGAACTGCCGCGCGACAAGGCGTGGAACGAGCTGCGCGGGTACCTCGGCGGCCACCGCGACATCACGCTGATCTGCGCCGACCGGCGGCTCGCGCAGACCCTCACCTTCTACACGCGCGACATGTGGGGGCGCCCGGTCTGGCGCGGCGAGATCCGCGACTTCCCGCACTACATGCCGATCCCCCGCAACGCGACCGAGGGGCCGATGCTCTACACGCGCTGGCGCGGCATGGAGTCGCAGATCGGCGGCGGCTGGCGCCCCGACCCCGCCCAGGGCTGGACGCTCATGTGGCGCTCGTCGGACGGGGTGCTCCAGCTCTGGAATCCCCCCGCGAAGGCCGCCGCCGGAAGCTAGCGGGTCCAGGCGACCCAGTCGCCCTCGACCGTGCGGCGGCTGGCGACGACGTGCCAGCCGGGCGGAGCGCCCTTCGGCCAGGACGCGGTGGGAGGGGCGTTCTTCGGCCAGGCCAGGACGACCATGTCGGCGTCCTGGGGCGGCGCGGTCCAGCGGGCGTCGAACACGCTGCCGTCGCTCCACCAGGCCCAGTAGTACTGGGAGAGCCGGATCGTCCACCAGATGTTCCAGTCGACGGCGATGGACCGCTGCTTCGTCAGGTCGACGGTGCCCCGCAGGTCGGTGTAGGCCGTCTCGGCGCGCACCAGCGGCTGCGCGATGCGTTCGGTCGCGGTGACGCACATGGCCAGCGCGACGGCGGCCAGCAGGCCCGCCAGCAGCAGCCGGCCGGTCGGGCGGTGGGGCCGCAGCAGGACGGCCGCCGTCGACAGGACGAGCAGAAGCAACCCGGCGGACGTGGCCCGCCAGAGGTGGAACGCCGTCCAGTCCCAGGTCAGGAGCGACGTCTCGGGGAAGTCGTAGGCGGTGTAGGTGTACCGGGTGAGCAGGTCGCCCGCGTACCACTGGACGACGCACGCGGCGACGACCGTCAGCACGGCCGCCGCGCCCGCCGCCCACAGCAGCGTGCGCCGCGAGGCGCGCATCAGGACCGCGACGCCCACCGCGAACAGCGCCGGCGTGACACTGGCCAGGTAGCGGCCGTACACGTAGTTGCCGATGCGGTACTCGACGGGCAGGGCCGCCGACGTGGCGAACGCGATGCCCGCCACGAGGGCGACGACCGCGAGCGCCAGCGCCCGCACCGGCCCCGGGGTGGCGCGGCGCACCGCGAGGAACGCGACGGCGAGGAGCCCGAGCGCCGCCACGCCGCCGGTCGCGACGGACTGGTACCAGACCTGGCCGGTGCCGAGCGAGAGCATCCAGCCCCACCCGTCCAGCGTGGTGAGGCGCTTCACGACGTTGCCGCCGAGATCGTTGTCGCCCTGCGGGTACATGTGGGGCAGCAGCGTTCGGTTCAGCAGCATCCCCGCGGCCGTCGCGGCGGCGAGGGCGAGCGTGGCGGCGGACACGGCGCGCCAGGACCGCCACCGGAACACCAGGGCGGCGCCGAGCAGCGCTGCGTGCACGAGCAGCAGGATCGCGCCGCGGGTGTGGCAGGCGTAGGCGTAGGCGACCAGCAGCGACGCGCCCGCCCCGGCCGCTGTCAGCCGGAGGGACGGGCGGCGCCCGTCCGGGGGCGGGGCGGTCAGCCAGGTGTGCGCCAGGAGCAGCCAGCCGGCCACGAGCACCGGCAGGATCGCGTCGGTCAGCACGAACCCGGAGTAGAACAGCACGCACGGCAGCAGCGCCGTGACGTGCCCGAAGACGTATGCCCAGCGCCGCCGCACCGCCAGCCGGCGCAGCAGCAGGTAGGCCAGCGGCAGCATCGCCGCGCTGACCAGCGCGTTGATCGCCAGGGCGGCCCGGTAGACCGCGACCGGGCCGTCGCCGATCCAGAAGGCGGGCGTCAGCAGCAGCGGGTAGCCGCCGCGGTACACCGTCCCGAACGACATGTCGGCGTCGGGCCCGCCGGTCAGGACGCGGGCGGCGAACAGGTACCCCGACTCGTCCGGCGTCGCCACCGGAAGCGTCTGCCCCGACGCGAGCCAGAGCCGCACGGCGACCTGCGCGAGCCACCCGAGCGCGAACAGCCAGGCCCAGCGGCGGCGGTCCGCCCGCGGCGGGGCGGCGGCCGGGCCGGCCGGAAAGGCCGGAGGCCGCGCGGCGCCGCCTTCGTGCGGGGCGTCCGGGCGCGCGGCGTCCTGCGGCGTGCGCGTGCTCACCGGCGGGCGGCGCGCCGGGCGCGCACTACCGGGGGAAGAAGCTCCATCGACGGTCAAGCCTGTCATATCGCGGGCGGAGCGCCCGGGCCCGGCCCGGAGACGCTCAGCGAGCGTCCTCGTCGCCGGCCTCGGCCGGGGTGGCGCCCGCCTTGCCCGCGGTGACCTTCTCCGGCTCGTCCTCGGCCGCGCCCTTCTCGTTCTTCTCGGCCTTCGCCGCCTTCGCCGCCTTCTCGGCCTCGGCGACCTTCTGCACGGCGGCGTCGACGACGCCCGCGGCCTCCTCGGCCGGGTCCGTGAGCGGCGGGTGCTGGCGGCGCCGGATGCCGAGGATGCTGACGAACAGCGAGGCGAAGATGGCCTGGAAGCTCATCACCAGCGCGGTCGCGGCGGGGACGACGATGCGCAGCGAGTGCCGCGGGTCCAGCTCGCCGAAGCTGTTCACCCGCCAGTGCAGCAGGGACGCGACGAGGCCGCCGAGGCCGGCGACGGCGAGCAGCCCGCCGAGCAGCAGGCCGCGCTCCAGGCTCCACCAGTCGATGAGCTTCTGCACGCGGCGGTCGTGCGGCAGGAATCCCTCCTGCATCGCGTAGACCTTCGTCAGCAGCGCGAACAGCACCGCCTGGAAGCCGATCACCAGCGCGGCGGAGGCGCCGACCAGCGTGTCGACGTCGAAGGCGATGTCCCCGACGGTCACGGGGCCGGTCGACAGCGCGACGCCGGCGACCAGGCCGAGCATCATGAAGACCAGGCCGGGGATGAGGAACAGCCAGCGGGGGCTGTAGAGCATGAGGAAGCGCAGGTGGCGCCAGCCGTCGCGCCAGGTGTTGAGGTGCGGGGCGCGGGTCCGCCCGTCCGGCGACAGCGTGGTCGGCACCTCGCGGATGTCGTAGCCCTGCAGGGTCGCCTTGACGACCATCTCGCTGGCGAACTCCATGCCGCCGGTCTGCAGGCCGAGGCGCAGGATCGCGTCCTTCTCGAAGGCGCGCAGCCCGCAGTGGAAGTCGCCGATCTTGCTGCCGAAGAACAGCCGGCCGACGAAGCTGAGCACCGGGTTGCCGAGGTAGCGGTGCAGCGGCGGCATGGCGCCGTCGGCGATGCCGCCCTTGAACCGGTTGCCCATGACGAGGTCGGCGCCGTCGCGCAGCTCGTCCAGGAACGGGCCGAGGGTGGTGAAGTCGTAGGAGTCGTCGGCGTCGCCCATCGCGACGTACCTGCCGCGCGCGGCCCGGATCCCGCCCATGAGGGCGTTGCCGTAGCCCTTGTCGACCACCGGCACGACGCGGGCGCCCGCGTCGCGGGCCAGCTGCTGGCTGCCGTCGGTGCTGCCGTTGTCGGCGATGACCACCTCGCCGTCGATGCCGCTGTCCTCGAAGAAACCGATGGTCTTGCGGACGCAGGTCTCGACCGTCTCGGCCTCGTTCAGACATGGCATCACTACGGAGAGTTCCACGCGATCTCCTTCATTACCCCTGGTGGCGTCGTTACCCTTGGTGACCCTGTTACACCTGCTGACCGTCTGCGGCGTTTTCCACTAATCTCTGTTGTTCCGCGTGTTGTTCATCGGGACGGCCCGTCGGCGTTCATGATGCCCGCCGAGGGCGGGGCATGATGGCCGCTCTCGTCAAGAGCACCCGTATCGTGTTGCCCACTTGCAACCGGAAAACCCTATCCGGCACCGTCGCGGGCGGCATGTTAGGACGTCAAGCATACGGGCACGGCGGCCCGGAAAGGGTGGGCGGCTGTGACGCGCGCCGCAGGACGCAGTGCCGTGGACGAACGTAGTGCCCTGGACCAACGCAATGCCACCGGACCGGGGGCCGGACATCGAAGGGAAGGTGCGGCCGTGGCGGGGGAAACGCCGCAAGGCACCGCGCTCGACGGGTCGGCGCAGGGCGGGACGGCCCTCGCGACGACGGCCGGGGCCGCCGCGG
>NZ_JBEUPA010000134.1:0-24253 GCF_040492065.1 Actinomadura sp. NPDC000929
CCCTGACGGTCCGCTCCGCGGTCTCCCGCTCCACCGCGAGCAGGTCCTCGTACGACGACAGGTTGCCGCCGAAGGACCGGACGGCGCCCTCGCGCCGGCGCGCGTCAGGCGTCCTCCAGGCGGAAGCCGACCTTCATGGTGACCTGGAAGTGGCCCACCTCGCCGTCCTCGATATGGCCGCGGACCTCGGTCACCTCGAACCAGTCGAGGTGCCGCAGGGTCTGCGAGGCGCGCCGGACGCCGTTGCGTATCGCGGCCTCGACGGACTCCGGCGAGGTCCCCACGATCTCGGTCACGCGGTACGTGCGATCGGTCATCGACTCCTCCAGATGTTTTGCCCGGTGCCGCCGGTGCGGGTCGGCCTCCATGGGCTTACCGTGGAATGGTGAAGGTCAATCACCGCCACCACCGCGAGCCGGCGGTCTACACGGTCACCGACGCTCCCCGCCCCATGTCGGAGGACATCGGCCACCGCCAGCGCCGGTACCTGATGTCCATGGGCGTCCGCACGATCTGCTTCGTGGGGGCGGTGGTGGCCGCCGTGGCGGGCGCGCCGTGGTGGCTCGCGCTGCTCATGGTGGTCGGCGCCGCGGTGCTCCCCTACGTCGCCGTGATCTTCGCGAACGGGGGTCGCGAACCGACCGCCCGGGCGGCCTTCGACGACCGTCACCGCCGGGAACAGAAGCCGGTTTCCGGACAGCGACCAGAAATCCGGTCGTGACATTCTCTTGACTAACCGCGGGGGGTTTCGGTGTACGATTTGTACCGGCGCTCTGGTCCCCCGTCGGAGCGCCCGTGCCGGTGTTCCGGGCCCCCGTCGGAACACCGATGATGCGGCGCCGGGTGGATTGCCCCCGTATCCACCCGGCGCCGCTTTTATTTGCCCGGGAATCCCGTTGACGCCTCCCATGCTCACGGATGACCTCCCCCGCACCTTCGCTTGACCGACCTGTCCGGGCCGGGCACATCCTCGCGAGAACGCAAGCCCTCCGCGCTGTCCTGGTCCGGCCATGCCCCCAAAGCTGGTCATTTCACATCCTTTCGCGCCCGGAATCGCGGGGCCCGGGCGCTGCCGCGCGGGCCCCTTCGCCAGGGCGGCCGGGCGCGGGCCGATCCTTCCCGCCGCCCGCCGCGTACTGCTGAGCGGCGCCCCCTTGACGAAGGCGGCTGTCGAGACGAACATCACAGCTGCCTCGCCTGAGACATATCGACCATGTGTCTCAGTGGCGGGCCGTCCGCCCCCGGGCGCGGCACGGCCCGCAGCCCCGCCCGGGAAACGGAGATCGGCCATGAGCGCTTTCGACGACGTGCCCGAGTGGGCGCCCAGGAACCTGCCGGAGCCGGGCGGCCCCGCGTCCCCCACCCCTTTCCTCGGCGCCTCGCAGCCGGCCGGGCTCCCGCCCCGCAGCACGCCGGGCGACCGGGAGGACGAGCCCTTCGACGCCTTCAGCAGACCCGACCGGTCCCCCCGTCGCCCGGGCCCGGCGCACGCCGCCGAACAGCCGCGGGGGCCGTGGGCTCTGGGCGGGGGCCGGCCGCCGCGGCGGATCGGCGGCGTCCTGCTCGGGCCGCTGGCGGGCGCCGTCGGCCTGGTGCTGCTCACCGGGTTCGGCGCGTACGCGATCGCCTCGACGGGCGACGGCTGCTCCGGCGGCGCGGTGACGCTCGACGTGGCCGCGGCGCCGGACGTCGCACCGGCGGTCGTGCGGGCGGCACGGCGTTTCAACGACGCGCGCCGCGAGGCGGGCGGGCGGTGCGCCCGCGCGCGGGTGCGCGCCGCCGACCCCGCCGCGGTCGCGACGCTGCTGTCCGGGAAGGGCGTGGCCGGCGTCGCCCGCAGGCCGGACGTCTGGATCCCCGACTCCTCGCTGTGGACCGCGCTCGTCGGCGGCTCCGGGCACGCCCCGGCGGGCGGCACCTCGGGACGGTCCGCCGGGATCGCCTCGACTCCGATCGTCCTGGCCGTGCCGCGCGGCCTGGCGACGCAGCTGCGCAACCTCGGCGCCCCGGAGCGGCCGTCGTGGAAGGACCTGCTCGCCGCGGCCGGGACGGCCCCGGACGCCGAACGGGATCCGACCGACGACGCCGGGGTGATCCCGCCGCGGCTGCTCCGGCTCCAGGTCCCCGATCCGGCCCGCAGCGCGACCGGCATGGGCTCGCTGATCCTGGCGGGTGCGCTGCTGGGCGGCGTCCCCGGCGGCGAGGCGTCGTTCACCGGGGTGGTCCGCACGATCCGGGAGGGCGTCGCCGTCTCCGTCGACGCCGAGTTCGCCGCGTTCGCGGCGTCCGCCTCGTCCGGCCGGGGCGAGGCGGACCGCTACCCGGTCGCGATGGCGCCCGAGCAGGCGGTGTTCGCCTACAACGCGCGGCGCCCGGCCGAGGCGGCGGTCGCCGTGTACCCAACCGAGGGGACGGTCTATCTCGACCACCCGTTCACCGTCCTGGCGCAGGACCGGGCCAAGGCGAGCGCGGCGCGCTTACTCGAGAAGGAGCTCGCGGACAGGGCCGCCCGGGAGGACCTCCAGCGGCTGGGCTTCCGGACGCCCGGCGGAACCGCGCCCGCGTCGTTCTCCCCGCGGACCGGGCTGGATCCGCGGCCCCCGGCGGCGCTCCCCGACACGCCCGCCGCGGAGGTGCGGCGCACCATGCAGTCGTGGGCCCAGCTGTCGCTGAGCATCCGGATGCTGAGCATCATCGACGTGTCGGGGTCGATGGACGAGGAGGTCGGGCCCGGCGTGACGCGGCTGCAGTCCACGGTGCGCACGGCCCAGAGCGGGCTGGCGCTGCTGCCGGACGACAGCGAGCTCGGCCAGTGGATCTTCTCCACGGAGCTCCAGGGCGGCCGGGACTGGCGGGAGCTGGTCAGCGTGGGACCGCTCGACGAGCGGCTGGGCTCGGCGACCCGGCGGCAGCTCGTGCTGAGCGCGTTCGCGCGGATCCGGGTGAAGGAGCACGGCGACACCGGGCTGTACGACACGGTCATGGCGGCGTTCGACCACATGAAGCGGACCTACAAGCCGGAGTACGTGAACTCGGTCCTGCTGTGGACGGACGGGAGGAACGAGGACCCGCGCGGCCCGTCCCTGGAGGAGACGCTCGCCCACATGCGGCGCGAGTACGACCCGGAGCGGCCCGTCCAGGTCAACATGCTCGGCTACGGATCGGACGTGGACGTCAACGAGCTGCGGCGGATCGCGCAGGTGACGCACGGCGACGCCTACGTGGCCCGGACGCCCGGGCAGATCCAGGCGATCTTCCTCAGGGCGGTCTCGCGCCGGGTCTGCGAACCCGACTGCTGACCAGCCCGCGCACCCCTCTCGCATTTGATTCTAGAACTACCTTCGAGTTAACTTAGCGTTCTGTTAACAACGCTGGCGAGAGGGGCACGGCGTGCGCCGCACCGTTTTCAACGAGGACCACGAGGCCTTCCGGGACACGATCCGGGCGTTCATCGAGGCCGAGGTGGCCCCGGTCTACGAGGAGTGGGAGAACGCCGGCCACCCGCCGCGCGACTTCTACACCAAGCTCGGCGAGCTCGGCGTGTTCGGCATCCAGGTGCCCGAGGAGTACGGCGGCGCGGGCGAGACGAGCTTCAAGTACCAGGCCGTGATCTCCGAGGAGTGCGCCCGCGCCGGGGTGAGCTTCGGCGGCTACGGCGTGCACGTCAACCTCGTCCTGCCCTACCTGCTGAAGTACGGGTCGCCGGAGCAGAAGAAGCGCTGGCTGCCGCCGTTCGTGTCCGGCGAGATGATGACGGCCATCGCGATGACCGAGCCCGGCACCGGCTCCGACCTCGCCGGCATGCAGACCACGGCGCGGCGGGACGGCGACCACTACGTCCTGAACGGCGCCAAGACGTTCATCACCGGCGGCGTCCTCGCCGACCGGGTGCTCGTGGTCGCGCGGACGTCCCCGGCCACGCCGGAGAACCGCCGGGCGGGCCTGTCGATCCTCGCCGTGGACACCCGGAGCGAGGGCTACGCGGTCGGCCGCAAGCTGGAGAAGATCGGGCTGCGCAGCTCCGACACCGCCGAGCTGTCGTTCACCGACGTCCGGGTGCCCGTGGAGGACCTGCTCGGCGAGGAGGGCCGCGGGTTCGAGTACCTGACGCACAACCTCGCCGAGGAGCGCCTCGGCATCGCGACCAGCTCCTACGCGTCGGCGGCCGCCGCCGTCGAGTTCGCCCGCCGGTACGTCCAGGAGCGCACCGTCTTCGGCAAGACCGTGTCGTCGTTCCAGAACACCAAGTTCGTGCTGGCCGAGTGCGCCACCGAGGTCGAGGCCGCCCGCTCGCTCGTCGACCGCTGCATCGAGGCGCTGGACGCCGGCGAGCTCACCCCCGCCGACGCCGCCGTCTGCAAGCTGTTCTGCACCGAGGTGCAGGCCCGCGTCGTCGACAAGTGCCTCCAGCTGCACGGCGGCTACGGCTACATCCTGGAGTACCCGATCGCGCGCCTGTACGCCGACGCCCGGGTCGCCCGGATCTACGGCGGCACCAGCGAGGTGCTCAAGACCATCATCGCCAAGGACATCCAGGTCTGACGGAAGGGCTGCGCACATGACCGACACCCGGGTGGCCATCGTCACCGGCGCCGCGCGCGGCATCGGCGCCGCCACCGCCGTCCGTCTCGCCAGGGAGGGGTTCGCCGTCGCGGTCTGCGACCTGGACGAGGCCGCCTGCGCCGGCACCGTCGAGACGATCGCCGGGGAGGGCGGCACCGCGCTCGCCGTCGGCGTGGACGTCGCCGACACCGCGCGGGCGAACGCCGCCGTGGGGCGCGTCGCCGCGGAGCTCGGCCCGCCCGTCGTCCTGGTGAACAACGCCGGCATCACGCGCGACAACCTGCTGTTCAAGATGTCCGACGACGACTGGGACTCGGTCATGTCGGTGCACCTGCGGGGCTCGTTCGTGATGACCCGCGCCGCGCAGGAGCACATGACCAAGGCCGGCTGGGGCCGGATCGTGAACCTGTCGTCGGTGTCGGCCCTCGGCAACCGCGGCCAGGTCAACTACTCGGCGGCCAAGGCGGGCCTCCAGGGGTTCACCAAGACGCTGGCGATCGAGCTGGGCAGGTTCGGGGTCACGGCCAACGCGATCGCGCCCGGGTTCATCGCCACCGAGATGACCGCCGCGACCGCCGCCCGCGTCGGCGTCGACTTCGAGGACTTCAAGGCCGCGGCCGCCAAGGAGATCCCGGTCCGGCGCGTCGGCGTGCCCGAGGACATCGCCGGGACCGTCGCGTTCCTGGTGAGCGACGACGCGTCCTTCGTGTCCGGGCAGGTCATCTATGTGGCCGGTGGTCCCCGCGCGTGACGGGGCGCCCCGGGCGCGCGACCGGGAGAGGACGGAGGAGTCGCTGCGCGCGGCGGCGGTCGCGCTGCTGCGGCGCGGCGGCGTCCTCGCCGGGCTGAACCTGCGCCAGGTCGCCGACGAGGCCGGGGTCAACCGCGGGCTGGTCTACCAGTACTTCGGCTCCCGGCGGGCGCTGCTGCGCTCGGCGCTGTTCCACCGCTCGCGCCCGAACGCCGAGGACGCGGTGGACGCGGCAGGGCTGCCGCTGCGGGAGCGGCTGTCGCGGCTGTTCTGGACGAGCCTGCGCAACCCCGAGCCGGTCCGTCTGGCGACGCTGCTCGTCCTGGACGGCGACGACCGGCCCCGGGTCCTGCTCAACCGGGGCGCCGGCCGGGAGGACCTCGCGGCGGAGGCGGCGCGCGGCGAGCTGCCGGTCGAGGACGTGGCGGCCGTGCAGGCGGCCATCGCGTCCACGGTCTACGGGTACACGCTGCTGCGCGAGCACCTCGCGCGGGAGATCGGTGTGCCCGCCGAGGAGCTCGACGAGCGCATGGCCCGCTGCGTGGAGGCCATGTTCGCGCGCCGCACCGGCTAGCGGGGGCGGGCCGCGGCGAGCCCTTCCGCGAGGGCGGCCGGGGCCTCGATCAGGGACGGGCCGTACCAGGTGAGGAGCCGGCCGCTGACGAGCGCGGCGTCGATGCCGGGGAAGGACTCGGGGCCGTCGTCCTCGGTGAAGCGGTACGGCTCGTCCGGCAGGACCACCAGGTCCGCGCCGGCCGCGTTCAGCTCGCCGAGCGGGATCTTCGGGTAGCGCTCGGGATGCCCGGCGTAGACGTTGGACACGCCGAGCCGGGCCAGGACGTCGCCGGCGAAGGTGTCGCGCCCGACGACCATCCACGGCCGCCGCCAGATCGGGACCACCGCCGTCCGGGGCTCGCCGGGTTCGACCTCCGCCCAGACGCGGGACGCCTCCGCCAGCCAGCCGGGCACCGGTGCCCGGCACGCCTCGGCGAGCATGCGCCCCAGCGACGCCAGCGCCTCCTCGACCGTGCGGATCCGCGTCATCCACACCGGCACGCCGGCCGCGCGCAGCGCCGCGACGTCGGCGGGCCGGTTCTCCTCGGTGTTGCCGACGACGACGTCGGGGCGCAGCCCGATGATCTTCTCCAGGTCGGGGTTCTTGGTGCCCCGCACCCGCGGCACGTCCAGGCCCTCGGGGCGGGTGCACCAGTCGGTGGCGCCGGCGAGCAGCTCCGGCGCGGTCGCCGCGACCGCCTCGGTCAGGGACGGGACGATCGACACGACGCGGCGCACCCGGTCCGGGAGACGGGCCGGGGCGCCGGTGTCGTCGTGGACGGCCATCGGCGGCGGGGCGTCAGACGTTGCGGCGGTACTGGCCGCCGACCTCGAAGAACGCGTCGGTGATCTGCTGGAGGCTGCACACGCGCGCCGCGTCCATCAGCACCGCGAACACGTTCTCGCCGGACCGGGCCGCGTCCTTGAGCGCGGCGAGGGCGGCCCGCGCCTCGTCCCGGTGCGCCCCCTGGTAGGCGTGGACGCGGTCGAGCTGGGAGCGCTTCTCGTCCTCGGTCGCGCGGGCGAGCTCGATCGTCTGCGGCGTCCCGTCGCCGGCCTCGGGGCCGCGGAAGGTGTTGACGCCGACGATCGGCAGGGAGCCGTCGTGCTTGCGCTGCTCGTACAGCATCGACTCGTCCTGGATGCGGCCGCGCTGGTAGCCGGTCTCCATCGCGCCGAGGACGCCGCCGCGCTCGCTGATGCGGTCGAACTCCGCCAGCACCGCCTCCTCGACCAGGTCGGTCAGCTCGTCGATGATGAACGACCCCTGAAGCGGGTTCTCGTTCATCGCCAGGCCCCACTCGCGGTTGATGATGAGCTGGATCGCCAGGGCCCGCCGCACCGACTCGGCCGTCGGCGTGGTGACGGCCTCGTCGTAGGCGTTGGTGTGCAGGCTGTTGCAGTTGTCGTAGATGGCGATGAGCGCCTGCAGCGTCGTGCGGATGTCGTTGAAGTGCATCTCCTGCGCGTGCAGGGAGCGACCGGACGTCTGGACGTGGTACTTGAGCTTCTGGCTGCGCTCGTTCGCGCCGTACCGGTCGCGCATGGCGACGGCCCAGATGCGGCGGGCCACGCGTCCCAGCACGTTGTACTCGGGGTCCATGCCGTTGGAGAAGAAGAACGACAGGTTGGGCGCGAAGTCGTCGACGTCCATGCCGCGCGCCAGGTAGGACTCGACGTAGGTGAAGCCGTTGGCGAGGGTGAAGGCGAGCTGGCTGATGGGGTTCGCCCCGGCCTCGGCGATGTGGTAGCCGGAGATGGACACCGAGTAGAAGTTGCGGACCTTGTTGGCGATGAACCACTCCTGGATGTCGCCCATCATCCGCAGCGAGAACTCGGTGGAGAAGATGCAGGTGTTCTGCCCCTGGTCCTCCTTGAGGATGTCGGCCTGCACGGTGCCCCGCACGGTCGACAGGACGCGCGCCCGGATCTGCGCGGCCTCCTCTTCGGACGGCTCCCGCCCGTTCTCCTCGTAGAAGGCGTCCAGCCCCTGGTCGATGGCCGTGTTGAGGAAGAACGCCAGGATCGTGGGCGCGGGACCGTTGATGGTCATCGACACCGAGGTGGTCGGCGACGACAGGTCGAACCCGTCGTACAGCGCCTTCATGTCGTCCAGCGTGGCGATCGACACCCCGGACGTGCCGACCTTGCCGTACACGTCGGGGCGCTCGTCGGGGTCGCGCCCGTACAGGGTGACCGAGTCGAACGCGGTGGACAGGCGCGTCGCGGGCTGGCCCTCCGACAGCAGCTTGAAGCGTCGGTTGGTGCGGAACGGGTCGCCCTCGCCCGCGAACATGCGGGCGGGGTCCTCGTTGTCGCGCTTGAAGGGGAACACCCCGGCGGTGAACGGGAACCGGCCGGGCAGGTTCTCGTTGCGGAGGAACCGCAGCAGCTCGCCGTGGTCGGTGTAGCGCGGCAGGGCGACGCGGGGGATCCGGCTGCCCGACAGCGACTCGCGCGTGAGCTTGGTGCGCAGCTCCCGGTCCCGGATCCTCACGACCTGCTCGTCGCCGGAGTAGGACTCCACGACGGCGGGCCACCCCTCGACCAGCTCGGCGTTCGCGGGCTCCACGTCCCGGCGCGCCTTCTCCAGCAGGCCCTCCACCTCGGAGGCGTCGGTCAGCTCGGCGCGCACCTCGTCCAGCCGCTGGACGCGCCGGACCGCCTCCATCTGCGTCACCGTGTCGGCGTGGTAGTTCCGGACGGTCTCGGCGATGTCGGACAGGTACCGCACCCGGTTCGGCGGGATGACGGTCGCGGCGCCGGTGGACACCTTGGTTCCGACCTCGGGGAGCGCTCCGTCCTCCAGGCGCAGGCCGTGCTCCGCCAGCAGCCCGCCGAGGTGCTGGTAGAGCGCCGTGACTCCGTCGTCGTTGAACGTGGCGGCGCTGGTGCCGAACACCGGCATGTCCTCGGGCCGCTGACCGAACGCCTCCCGGTTGCGCACGAGCTGGCGGCCCACGTCGCGCAGGGCGTCGGCCGCGCCGCGCCGCTCGAACTTGTTGATGGCGACCACGTCCGCGAAGTCGAGCATGTCGATCTTCTCGAGCTGGGACGCGGCGCCGAACTCCGGCGTCATCACGTACAGCGACACGTCGACCAGCGGGACGATCGCGGCGTCGCCCTGCCCGATGCCGGGCGTCTCCAGGACCACCAGGTCGTATCCGGCGGCCTTGCAGGCGGTGACGATGTCCTCGACGTTCTCCGGCAGCTCCCGCGCGCCCCGGGTCGCCAGCGAGCGGAAGAACACGCGGTCGCCGTCCAGGGAGTTCATCCTGATCCGGTCGCCGAGCAGCGCGCCGCCGCCGCGCCGCCGCGTCGGGTCGACGGCGAGCACCGCGACGCGCAGCCGGTCGCCCTGGTCGACGCGCAGCCGCCGCACCAGCTCGTCGGTGAGCGACGACTTCCCGGAGCCGCCCGTCCCGGTGATCCCCAGCACGGGGACCCGCCGCCCGGCCGCCGCCTCGGCGAGCCGCGCGCGGTCGTCCCCGGGCAGGCCGCCGGCCTGCAGGCAGGTGATGGCCCGGGCGAGGGCGCGCCGCTCCCCCGCCACCACGGCGTCGGCCGGCACGGGCTCGGCGGCCAGGTCGACGTCGCACTCGCGGACCAGTTCGTTGATCATGCCGGGCAGGCCGAGCCGCTGCCCGTCCTCCGGGGAGAAGATCCGCACGCCGGCGTCCGACAGCCGCGCGATCTCCTCGTGCACGATGACGCCGCCGCCCCCGCCGAACACCTTCACGTGCTCGGCGCCGGCCTCCTTCAGGCTGCGCGACAGGTACTCGAAGTACTCGACGTGGCCGCCCTGGTAGGAGCTGATCGCCACGCCCTGCGCGTCCTCCTCCAGGACCGCGTCGACGACCTCCCGGACGGAGCGGTCGTGCCCCAGGTGCACCACCTCGGCGCCCTGGGACTGCAGGATGCGCCGCATGATGTTGATGGCCGCGTCATGGCCGTCGAACAGCGCCGCCGCCGTCACGAAGCGCACCGGGTGCACCGGCGCGTGCAGCTCCCGCGTCACCGTCTCCACCTCAACCCTTGGACATCCAATATTTGGAAGTTAAAATAGTTTCCGTGCGCGACGCAGTCAAGACCGAATACGGTGGCCCGGTGCCCGACATGCCCGATCCCATCGCCGAGGCCCACCGCCAGTGGAGCGGCCGCTGGCCCGAGCACGCCGACCGCATGGCGGCCGTCACCTCGGTGATGCGGGCCCAGCAGATCCTGCTCAGCCGGATCGAGGCCGTCCTCAAGCCGTACGGGCTGACGTTCGCCGCCTACGAGGCGCTGCGCCTGCTCGCCTTCGCCCGCACCGGGACCCTCCCCATGGGCAAGATGGGCGCCCGCCTCATGGTGCACCCCGCGTCCGTGACCAACGTGATCGGCCGCCTGGAGCAGCGGGGCCTGGTCGGCCGCCGCCCCTCCCCCGACGACCGCCGCGTCGTGCTCGCCACCATCACCCCCGCGGGCCGCGACCTCGCCGAGGAGGCCACGCTCGCCCTCAACGAGTCCGGCTTCGGCATCGCCGGCCTCCCCGCCGCCGAGGCCGCCGACATCACCACCGCCCTGCGCCGCGTCCGCATGGCCACCGGAGATCTGGACTGATCGCCCCTGCCGGGGGCTGTGGCACCTTGGGAAGATGACGAGCGAGACGGTCTTCACCTATGGGGCGCCGCAGCTGAAGTTCGGGAGCGGGGCCGCGGACGAGATCGGATTCGATCTGGCGCAGTTCGGGGCGCGGCGGGTGCTGGTCGTCACCGACGCGGGGATCGCGGCGACGGGCGGGCCGCACCGGATCGCGGGCGCGATGAGGGCCTACGGGATCGAGGCCGCGGTGTTCGAGGGCGTGCGCGTCGAGCCGACGGACGCGAGCATGCGCGCGGCGGTCGAGCACGCCCGCGCGACCGGCCCCTACGACGCCTACGTGGCGGTCGGGGGCGGGTCGAGCATCGACACCGCGAAGGCCGTCAACCTCCTGACGACCAACGAGGGCGATCTCGCCGACTACCTGAACCCGCCCGTGGGGGCGGGACGGGCGCCGGAGCGGCCGCTGCTGCCGCTGGTCGCCGTCCCCACCACGACGGGCACCGGCGCGGAGAGCACCACGGTCTGCGTCCTGGACGTCCTGGACCTGCGGGTCAAGACCGGCATCAGCCACCCGCGGCTGCGGCCGGCGCTGGCCGTGGTGGACCCGGAGCTGACGATGTCGCAGCCGCCCGGCGTGACCGCGTCGGCGGGGATGGACATCCTGTGCCACGCCCTGGAGAGCTACACCGCGCGCCCCTACGACCGGTACGAGCGCAAGAGGCCCGAGGAGCGGGTGCCGTACTGCGGGGCCAACCCGGTGTCGGACATGTGGGCCGAGAAGTCGCTGAGCCTGCTGTCGCGGTCGTTCCGCCGGGCCGTCGCGGACGGGGACGACCGAGAGGCGCGCACCGACATGGCGCTCGCGGCGACGTTCGCCGGGCTCGGGTTCGGCAACGCCGGCGTGCACATCCCGCACGCCAACGCCTACCCCATCGCCGGGCAGGTCAGGGACTTCCGGCCGGACGGCTACCCCGGCGGGGAGGCGATGGTCCCGCACGGCATGTCGGTGTCGCTGACCGCGCCCGAGGCGTTCCGGTTCACCTTCGAGGCGCGCCCCGAGCGGCACGTCCGGGCCGCGGAGCTGCTCGACTCGCGGATGGACCGGCCGGACGACCCGGCCGAGCACCTGCCCCTGGCGGTGCTGCGGCTGATGCGCGACATCGGCATCCCGGACGGGATCGGCGGTGTCGGATACGGGGAGGGCGACGTCCCCGCGCTGGTGGAGGGGGCGATGAAGCAGCAGCGGCTGCTGGCGACCTCGCCGCGTCCGGTGGACGAGGAGGCCGTGGCCGGGATCTTCACCCGGTCGCTGCGGCTGTGGTGACTCAGCGGGCGCGGACCCAGGCGTCGACCAGGTCGGCGGCCTCGGGCCGGGAGTCCGGCAGGTAGTGGGTGTCCCTGATGGGGTGGAGGGTCCGGTCGGACGCGGCCAGGGCGTCGAAGATCGCGCGGGCGTCGCTCTCGTAGACGCACTCGTCCGCCGTGGCGTGCACCACCAGCGACGGGACGGTGATGCGCGCCAGGTGCGGGGCGGCGGTGCACTGCGAGGTGCGCAGGCTCCACATCGACAGCCAGGAGCGCAGCGTGCACAGCGAGCCGATGCCGAACACGCCGTAGTTGGCCTTGGCGGGGTCGCCGAGGTAGCAGCGGTTGGGCTCGCGGTCGGACGGCTCGATGGCGGGGTCGACCATCCGCAGGTCGGCCCAGGTGCGGTGCACGGTGAACAGCGCGTCGCGGGCGCGGGTGCCCTTCAGCGCGTCCAGGCGGGCGAGGACCCGGTCGGTGATGCGCTCGTTGCGCGCGCGCTGGGCGGCGCGGTAGCGGGCCTGGAACTCCGCGCTGTACGGGGGGCCGTTGCCGGGGTCGAAGGGGTCCAGGGACGAGTCGGCCGACAGCGGATCGGTCTCGTCGGTGACCGAGGGGTCCATCCAGGCGGTGAGGACCTCCGGGCGGCCGGAGTGGGCGGCGAGCGCGACGAACAGGTCACCGGCGGGCAGGTCCTCGATGGCGGCGACCGGACGCATCCCCGCGACGGGCGTGACGTTGGGCTCGACGGCCTGGGACTGGTAGGCGGCCATCAGCGAGCCGCCGCCGGAGTTGCCGAGCAGGACGATCCGCTCGGCGCCCGCCCGCTCGCGGAGCCAGCGGACGCCCTCGCCGATCTCCGCGAGGGCGTGGTCGAGCAGGAAGTACGCCTCGTTGCCGCGGAAGCGGGTGTTCCAGCCGAGGAAGCCGTGGCCGCGGGCCGCGAGGTGCTCGGCGAGGTAGTGCTCGGAGAAGTCGACGTTGTAGTGGGCCGCGATGAACGCGGTCCTCGGGGCGGCCCCGGCGGGGCGGTGGTAGATCCCCTGGCACGGGTGGCCGCCCGCGCCCGCCCGGCCGGCCAGGGGCGACGGCAGCCCCACGAACTCCCTGACGATCTCGCCCATCCGGCGCCTCCCGGCCCGTTGCCGAATCAGGTTCTGAACAGTAAGGGGTATCGCCTCCGCACGACCACCCACCGCCTGGACGTGCTGATCCATCCCATATGCTGCGAATCACATCCGTTGTGTCGCAAGGAGGCGTGATGGCGGATTCGCCGACGATGACGTACGGCGGCTATCTGAGGCTCGACGACCTGCTGTCGTGCCAGGAGCCGAAGACCCGGGCGCACGACGAGCTGCTCTTCGTGATCATCCACCAGGTCTACGAGCTGTGGTTCAAGCAGATCCTGCACGAGGCCGCGCTGCTGCAGCGCCGGCTGGAGGAGGGCAACAGCGGGGGGTCGCTGCACACCGCCCGCCGCATCGCCAAGATCCTCAAGACCGTCGTCGGGCAGCTGGACGTCCTGGAGACGATGACCCCCCGGCAGTTCGCCTCGTTCCGCGACGCGCTCGGCAGCTCCAGCGGCTTCCAGAGCGAGCAGTTCCGCGAGATCGAGGCCGTCCTCGGGCGCCGCTCCTTCCCTGCCTCCGACCTGCGCGGCGACGAGCGGCTCCAGGCGGCCGTGTCCCGCCCCTCGGTGTTCGACTCGCTGCTGCGCTACCTCGCGGGGCGCGGCCACCCGGTGCCGCGCGAGGCCCTGGAGCGGGACTTCTCCCGGCCGTGGGAGCCCGACCCCGGGGTGCAGAAGGTCCTGCTCGCCGTCTACGCGGACGAGTCCGGGCCGGCCGCCGAGGTCTGCGAGGCGCTCGTCGACGTGGACGAGGGCGTCCAGGAGTGGCGGTACCGGCACCTGAAGATGGTCGAGCGGACGATCGGCGCGAAGATCGGCACAGGCGGGTCGGCCGGCGCCGACTACCTGCGCAGCACCCTGTTCGCCCCCGCCTTCCCCGACCTGTGGGAGGTCCGCTCCCAGACCGAGGAGGTCCCCGCCCATGGCGGCTGAGGGCGGCGAGCGGGTCGCGATCGTCGGGGCGGGCCTGGCGGGCTGCCTGCTCGCGGTGCTGCTCGGCCGCCGCGGCCTCGCGGTGACGGTGTACGAGCGGCGCCCCGACCCGCGCGTCGCGGGCGCCGAGCGGGGACGCTCGATCAACCTGGCGGTCTCGGCGCGGGGCCTGGCCGCGCTGGAGCAGGTCGGCCTGCGCGACCGGTCGCTCAAGCAGGCGCTGCCCATGCACGGGCGGATGGTGCACCCCCTGTCGGGGGCGCGGAACTTCCAGCCCTACAGCGCCGACGGGGAGCGCGCCATCAACTCCATCAGCCGCGCCGAGCTGAACCGGTCGCTGCTGGACACCGCCGAGAGCACGCCGGGCGTCACGCTGCGGTTCTCCCAGCGCGTCACCGGCGTGGACGTCGAGGCCGGCGCCCTCCTGCTGGAGGACGCGGCCCCCGAGCCCGCCGACGTCGTCCTGGCCGGGGACGGCGCCTACAGCGCGGTCCGCCGGTCGCTGCGCCTGGACGAGGACGCCGACTTCCTGGAGCACGGCTACAAGGAGCTGACCGTCCCGCCGAAGGACGGCGGGTTCGCGCTCGACCCCGACGCCCTGCACATCTGGCCGCGCGGGACCTCGATGATGATCGCGCTGCCGAACCTGGACCGCTCCTTCACCTGCACGCTGTTCTGGCCGAAGGAGGACTTCGCCGCCCTCGACTCCCCGGAGAAGGTCACCGCCTACTTCGAGCGGCACTATCCCGACGTGGCGGGCCTGATGCCGGAACTCGCGGACGACTACGAGCGCAACCCGGTCGGGTCGCTGGTGACCGTCCGGTGCTGGCCGTGGACGCGGTCCGGCGACGGCGCCGTGGTGGCGCTGCTGGGCGACGCCGCGCACGCGATCGTGCCGTTCTTCGGGCAGGGCGCGAACTGCGCGTTCGAGGACTGCATCGAGATCGACCGGTGCCTGACCGAGACCGGCGGCGACTGGGCCCGCGCGCTGCGGCTCTACCAGGAGCGGCGCAAGGCCAACACCGACGCGATCGCCGAGATGGCGCTGGACAACTTCGTCGAGATGCGCGACCGGGTGTCCTCGCCGGTCTACCGGGCGAAGCAGGCGGCGACGCACGCGCTGGAGCGCCGCCTGGCCGGACGCTACGTCTCCCGCTACGAGCTGGTGTCGTTCTCGACGATCCCGTACGCCCGGATCCCGGCGCGGATCAGGCGGCAGAACCGGGTGCTAGCCGCGGCCGCCCTCGGCTCCGCGGCGGCCCTCGGCCTCGGACTGCGGGCCCTCGCCCGGCGGCGCTGACGCCGGGCGGCGGCCGGCCGCCAGATCGGCGACGGCCGCCGCCAGCGCCGCCAGCACGAACCCCAGCACGACGATCAGCCCGTGCCGGAAGGCGGCCGCCCACTCCCCGCCGGTGCCGGCCAGCGTGGCGAAGAACACCGCCCCGACGGCGGCGATCCCCATCGCGGTGCCGACCCGCTGGCCGGTCTGCAGGACGCCCGCCGCGCTGCCGCCCTCGGTGTAGTCCACCTCCGACAGCGTGATCGTCTGGTTCGGCGAGATGACCAGGCCGGTGCCGAGCCCGGCCAGCAGCAGCGGCGCCGCGGTCGCCCAGGCCACGCCGGCGCCGGGCCTCAGCTCGACCGCGAGCCACGCCGCGCCGAGCCCCGCGAGCACCAGGCACAGGCCGGCGGCGACGAGGGGGCGGCCGAACCGGGAGACGACCCGGCCGCCGAGCGCGGACGCCACACCGGACCCGACCGCGAAGGGGGTGATGGCGAGGCCCGCGCCGAGCGCGCTGTAGCCGAGGCCGTTCTGCAGGTAGAGGGTGAAGATGAAGAACACCGCGGTGAACCCGGCGAAGTACAGCAGCGCGATCGCCGTACCCAGCGTGTAGGAGCGGAGGCGGAACAGCGAGAGGACGACCATCGGCGTCCGCGCCCGGCGCTCCCAGGCCGCGAAGGCCACCAGCAGCGCGGCGCCCGCGGGGATCAGCAGCCACTTCAGGGCGCCCCGCCACTGCTGCTCCTGGACGAGCGGCAGGAGCACGCACAGGACCCCCGCGCCCAGCAGTAGCACCCCGAGCGGGTCCAGGCCCTGCCGCTGCCCGTAGACCGGGGCGGGCAGCAGCCGCCACGCCAGGAACAGTGCCGCGATCCCGACGGGGATGTTGACGTAGAACACCCACCGCCAGCCCTCCGCCGATCCGGCGATCGCGATCAGCCCGCCGCCGAGCAGCGGGCCGACGGCGGTCGCGACCCCGATGACGGCGCCGAGCGCCCCGAACGCCCGTCCGCGCTCGGCGCCCCGGAACAGCTGCTGGATGAGCCCGGCGACCTGCGGGTTGAGGATGCCGCCCGCGACGCCCTGCACGAGCCGGGCGAGGACGAGCAGCAGGATCGTCGGGGCGACGCCCGCCGCCGCGCTCGCCGCCGTGAACAGGGCGAGCCCGGACATGAACACCGCCCGGCGGCTGCGGGCGTCACCGAGCCGCCCCGCCGGGACGAGGACGAGCCCGAACGTCAGGGCGTACCCCGACAGGATCCACTGCAACTGGGCGTCGGACGCGTGCAGACCCGCCCGGATCGACGGCAGCGCCACGTTGACGATGCTGACGTCCAGCAGCGTCATGAACGCCGCAACAAGGCACACAGATAGCGCTCGCCACCGCCTGTCCATTGCCTTGTTCTCCTCCTTCGAGCCCGGAGGGCCCTCCATCGTCGAAAAACGCGGCGATCGCTGGCACTGCTCCGACTCGCCCAGAGGCTCGCTGCGCGATCCGGTTCTCGCTTCGCTCGCGTCTCCGCCCCCGGCCCTGCTTTCGGACGCGATCGAAACCGTTGGGGTTGTCGTTCCGTTGCGGTGGTGGGTGGCTGAGGTCGCGGGCGGGTGAGTCGTTTTCGCGGCCTCTGGAGGTGTCTAAGCTCGCCTCATGACCAACGCCGATCCGGGGAACGGCCCTGAGGAACTGCAGTGCTCCGCCAAGGGGTGCCGTGCCGACGCCGTGTGGGCGCTGCGGTGGAACAACCCTAAGATCCACACGCCGGACCGGCGGAAGGTCTGGCTCGCCTGCGACGAGCACCGCGAGAGCCTGTCGGCGTTCCTGTCCCGCCGGGACTTCCTGAAGGACGTGGTGCCGGTCGCGGAGCGCGACGAGCCCGCCGGGCGCGGCTAGGCGTCGTCCAGAACCGGCTCGCCGGCCTGCTCGGGCACCTCGGCCCGCCAGCCCTCGGCCATCTCGGTCAGCCGGGCGGCGGCGTCCCGCGCCGGCACGCCGCGGCCGACCGCGAGGCCGAGCAGGTAGGCCGTCAGCGGCGCGCCGGGCCGCGCGACGTTGTGGGCGACGTCGCGTGCGAGGTCCAGGACGAGGCCCTGGTCGACGTCCCCGCGCTCCAGCCCCAGTTCGAGGCACGCCGCGCTGAGCCAGTCCTCAAGGACAGACATGGGTTCCCCCTTCGAGCATGGTGCTGGTGGTGTGCCCACTCTCGCACGATCAAAGCAGGCGCTCGGCGGCGGCCAGCTGCTCCGGGGTGTCGCAGTCGTACCACGCGGGGCGGGCGTCCGGGGGCAGGGCGACCGGCACGGGGTCCAGGGGGCCGAGGAGGCCGCGCAGGGAAGCGCCGTCGTAGCCCGCCAGCGCCGTCCGCAGGGCGCCGGCGCGCCAGCAGCCCGCGAGCCACTGCTCGCGGCCGTCGCCGTCCACCAGGACGGCCCCGTCGCGTTCCGCCGCCGCCTCCAGCAGCGCCGCGACGTGGGCGGGGCGGAGGAAGGGCAGGTCGGCGGCGAGCAGCGCCAGCCTCGGCGCGCGGACCTCGGCGAGCCCGGCGCGCAGCGCGGGCACCGGCCCGGCGCCGGGCGGGTCCTCGCGGACGACGACGGCGCCCGGCAGGACGTCGCGGCGCGGCCCCACGACGATCAGCCGGGACGCTCCGGACGCGGCGGCCGCCGCCCACTCGATCAGCCGGCGTCCCCCCACGGGGGCGGCGGGCTTGTCGGCGCCGAACCGCCGGGCGCGCCCGCCCGCGAGCAGCACTGCGTCGAAGGGCGGGCCGGCGTCCACGCGGGTCAGCCGCCGATCGCCGACATGGGCCGGGCGGGCTGGAGGAACGCCGGGTCGTCGATGCCGTGCCCGGCGCGCTTGGTCCGCACGGCCCGACGCCACCGCTCGGCCAGCTCGGCGTCGTCGGCGCCGCCGCGCATCGCGTCCCGCAGGTTGGACTCCTCGGTGGCGAACAGGCAGTTGCGGACCTGTCCGTCGGCGGTGAGCCGCACCCGGTCGCAGGCCCCGCAGAACGGCCGGGTGACCGAGCCGATCACGCCGACCGTCTCGGGGCCGCCGTCGACCAGGAACGACTCGGCGGGGGCGCTGCCGCGCTCGTGCGCGGTGTCGGGCACGAGGTCGAACTCGGCGGACAGCCGGTCCAGGATCTCGTCCGCGGTGATCATGTTCTCGCGGGTCCAGCCGTGCTGGGCGTCCAGCGGCATCTGCTCGATGAACCGCAGCCGGTAGCCGTGCTCCAGGCAGTACCGCAGCAGCGGGACGGCCTCGTGGTCGTTGATCCCGCGCATCAGCACGGTGTTGATCTTGACCGGTGCGAGGCCCGTCCGGCGCGCCGCCGCCAGCCCCTCCAGCACGTCGGCGAGCCGGTCGCGGTGCGCGAGGCGCCGGAAGGTCTCGCGGTCGAGGGTGTCGAGGGAGACGTTGACCCGGTCGAGCCCGGCCTCGGCCAGCGGCGCGGCCAGCCGGTCGAGCCCGATGCCGTTGGTGGTCAGCGAGGTCTGGGGGCGCGGCGCCAGCTCGGCCGTCCGCCGCACGATGCCGGCGAGGCCGCGCCGCAGCAGCGGTTCGCCGCCCGTGTAGCGGACCTCGGTGACGCCGAGGTCGCGCACGGCGAGCCCGACCAGCCGGACGACCTCGTCGTCGGTGAGCAGTTCCGGCTTCGGCAGCCAGTCCAGCCCCTCGGGCGGCATGCAGTACGAGCAGCGCAGGTTGCACCGGTCGGTGAGGGAGACCCGCAGGTCCGTCGCGGTACGGCCGAAGGTGTCGACCAGCACGGGCACCCCTTCCTGTCGCGGTCTGGATCTCCAGCCTATTGCGGTGGTTGACGATCCGATCCCCCTCGGGAGACGGTGATCTTCCATCGGGCGGCAGGGAGGCCGGAGTGGCGACGTCGCGGGAGTGGGAGTTCGCGGGCACGCGGGGAGCGGTCACCGCCCGGAGCTGGGCGGACGGCGAGCCGCGCTACGTCGCGGTGCTCGTGCACGGCTACGGCGAGCACCTCGGCCGCTACGGCCACGTCGCGGACGTCCTGGTGCGGCACGGGGCCGTCGTCTGCGGCCCGGACCACGCGGGCCACGGCCGCTCGGCCGGCGAGCGCGTGCTGGTGGAGGACGTCGAGGACGTCGTCGCCGACCTGCACACGGTCGTGGAGGCGGCCCGCGGCGACCACCCGGGCC
Source organism: Actinomadura sp. NPDC000929 (assembly GCF_040492065.1). Taxonomy (NCBI): domain Bacteria; kingdom Bacillati; phylum Actinomycetota; class Actinomycetes; order Streptosporangiales; family Thermomonosporaceae; genus Actinomadura; species Actinomadura sp. NPDC000929. The sequence continues at coordinate 19,276 of NZ_JBEUPA010000134.1, forward strand.
TGCCCGCCGTCATGATCGGCCACTCCATGGGCGGGCTGATCGCCACCAGGTACGCCCAGCTCCACGGCGACGGCCTCGCAGCGCTCGTGCTGTCCGGACCGGTCCTCGGCCGCTGGCACGTCGTCGAGGAGCTACTGCCCCTCGACGCGATGCCGGACGAGCCGATCGACACCTCGACGCTCTCTCGCGACCCCGCGGTGGGCAAGGCCTACACCGAGGACCCGCTGATCTGGCACGGCCCGTTCAAGAAGCCCACCGTCCGGGCGCTGGACGACGCCCTGCGCCGCGTCAACGAGCACGGGTCCCTGGGCGCGCTGCCGACCTTCTACGTCCACGGCGACGCCGACGAGCTCGTCCGCCCGCGGGACACCCGCGTCGGCATCGAGGCGATCCGCGGGGACGACCTCACCGAGCGCCTTTATCCGGGCGCCCGTCACGAGGTCTTCAACGAGACCAACCGCGACGAGGTCCTCGCCGACGTCACCGCCTTCATCGACCGCGTCCTGCCGGAGGCGCCCCGGTCCGGCGCCTGACCCGCACGGGCGCCGACGACCCGGTGCGGCGCGCCCGCCGTCCTCCCGCGGCCACCCCCGTCTGACTGGTATGGCCACATAAAGAAGGCTGCCGAGTCAATATCGCTCTACGTAGCATTATTTTTACCGAGAGGCACCATCTCGCGATCCAAAGGGGGGACGCGCACATGAGCCGAACGAGGATCCGCCACCGGGCGGTCGCGACCGTGGAGCGCCGGCCCGCGGACCTCCGCGAGGACGGTGGCACATGACGCTGGTGGGGGCGGCCGTCACCCCCCTGACCGGCCAGACGTGGACGGCGGCGATCAGCGCGTTCGAGACGCTCACGGACCGCCCCATGCCGGTCCGCCGCTGCTACGACGGGGCCCCGCCGTCCTCGGTGAGCGCCTCGCAGCTCCGCTACGACGTGGGCGTGCGCAAGAGCGTCTACAGCATCAAGCCGACCATGTCGACGCCGCTGTCGGCGCTCCAGGCGCTCGCGTCCGACATCGTCGCCAAGGGCGCCCAGTGCGACGTGATCATCTACCACGAGCCGGTCGACAACATGTCCGGCGACGCCTTCGTCAGCCTCTACAAGCGGTCGGCGCCGCCGTTCCGCGCGGTGGGGGTGAAGGTGGGGGTGTGCTTCACCAACTACTCGTGCAACCTGCCCTACTCCGATCCGCGGTCGGCGCTGCGGAACTACTGGCCGGACTCGGGCATGGTCGACTTCATCGCGATCGACGAGTACCCGATCGGGGAGATCACCTCCACCACGGACGCCGCCCCGATGGACGCCCGCACGCGGCGGGTCTGCCAGTTCGCCGACGCCCGCGGCATCTCCCTGGGCCTGGCCGAGTACGGCGTGGACGCCTCGTGGGACGTCACCAAGTCCGATCGGTGGATGCGGTCGGTCACCGACTGGGGACGGGCCCGGGCGAGCCTCGGCCACCCGCTGCGGTGGGCGAACTACTTCCATTCCGGTGTCTACCGGCTGACGCACGCCGAGCACCTGGACGCCTACAGCGACACGGCCCAGCTTCTGAAATAGGGTCCGGCGGCCCGCGGGGGGCGGGCCGCCGGGCACGGCCGCCCCGCCGGGGTCAGCCCTTCACGCAGATGAGCTGGCGGAGGTGCGCCACGACCTCGACGAGGTCGGACTGGGCCTCGATCACCGTCTCCAGGTCCTTGTAGGCGCCGGGGATCTCGTCGATGACGCCGCTGTCCTTGCGGCACTCGACGCCCCTGGTCTGCTCGACCAGGTCCTCGACCGTGAAGTGCTTGCGGGCCTTGTTGCGGCTCATCCTGCGGCCCGCGCCGTGCGAGGCCGAGTTGTAGGCGGTCTCGTTGCCGAGGCCGCGGACGATGTAGGTGCCGGTCGCCATGGAGCCCGGGATGATCCCGAGGTCGCCGGCGCCCGCGCGGATCGCGCCCTTGCGGGTGACGAGCAGCTCGACTCCCCCGTACTCCTCCTCCGCCACGTAGTTGTGGTGGCAGGAGATGACCTCACCCCACCTGCAGCGCTTCTCGCCGAACTGCCTGGTGACGACGTTCTGCGCGAGCGCGGTCATGACGGCGCGGTTGCGGCGCGCGTACTCCTGCGCCCAGAACAGGTCGTGCCGGTAGGCGTCCATCTTGGCGGTGCCGGTGAGGAACACGGCGAGGTCGCCGTCCGGCAGGTCCTGGTTGTGCGGCAGCTTGCGGGCGGCCTCGATGTGCTGCTCGGCCAGCTCGTTGCCGATGTTGCGCGACCCCGAGTGCAGGACGAGCCAGATCGCGCCGTCGTCGTCCGCGCACAGCTCCAGGAAGTGGTTGCCGCCGCCGAGCGTGCCCATCTGCGAGCGGGCGCGGCCGAGGCGGGACCGCACCGCCGGGTGCAGGTCGTCGAACGCCTTCCAGAAGTCGTACCAGCCCCGTTCCTTCAGGCCCGGCAGAGCGGACGGGTCCACGGCGGTCCTGTGCGAGCCGCGCCCGACGGGGATCGCCTTCTCCAGCCGCGAGCGCAGGCCCGACAGGTCGTCGGGCATGTCCTCGACGGTGAGCGACGACTTCGCGGCGGTCATCCCGCAGCCGATGTCGACCCCGACGGCGGCCGGGGACACCGCGTTCCTCATCGCGATCACCGAGCCGACGGTGGCGCCCTTGCCGTAGTGGACGTCGGGCATCACCGCGAGGCCCTCCACCCACGGCAGGGCGGAGACGTTGCGCAGCTGGTCGAGGGCGAGGTCCTCGACGGTGTCGGGGTCGGTCCACATCCGGATCGGGACGCGGCCGCCCTTCAGGGTCTGGTACGGCATTCCCACTCCTTGATCGACGGAACCGGACCGCGATCTATGACGCCAGAGTCACCCGTCCCGGTTCAACCGGTTTTCGCCCTGGCGGCGCTCGGTGAGGCCGAGCCGGTCGAGGTGGCGCAGCAGGGCGACGGCGACGTCGCGGCCGGTCCCGAGCGCGTCGCCGGCCTGGGCGGGCGTGAACGGCTGCGGGAGCTCGGACAGGACGCGCAGCGCCTCCCGGTCGGCGCCCGGGAGCAGCACGACCCCGTCGTCGATCCGCAGGACGGCGCCCGCGCGCTCCGCCCCGGCGAGGACCTCGCCCGTGAGGCCCAGCTCTTCGAGGCGCTCGGCGCTGGGGGGATCGAACGGGCTGTCCGCGAGGTCGGCGCGGAGGCGCCGCACGGCCGCGGCCCAGGGCGGCGGCGGTTCCGCGGCGACCGCCGCAGGAGCGGGCTCGGCGGCCGGCGCGGGGCCGGGGCCCGGGGACGGGCCGTAGACGCGTCCCGCGTCCAGGCGCAGCGGCGGCTGGACGAGCGCGGCGGCGAGCTGCCGGGAGGGGAGGCCGAGGCGCAGCCGGACGGACTCCAGCGGGATGCCGGGGGCGCTGGGGCTCTCGGCGGCGTGCCGGGCCGTCTCCTCCGCGAGCCGCTCGAACAGCGACCGCCAGTGCGCCGGGTCGGCGACCCACTCGCCGTCCAGGGCGACGGCGCCGGGCGGCGGCGCGCAGCCCATGACCGACAGCTCCGAGCGCCGGAGCACGCCGTGCCGGCGGAGCACGACGGCGCCGTCCGGGCGGTCGGGCCAGGTCGCCAGCTCGCGGGCGCGGGCGGCGCCCGCTCCGCGGCGCACGAGGGTGGGCGGCCGGACGTCCAGGACGCTCACCCCGGCGATCGTGCGGCGGTCGGGGTCGCGCAGGAGCCCGGTGTCGCCGAGGTGGAGGGCGAGCCGGGTGTTCAGGGTCAGGCGCGCGGTGTCGGGGCCGAGGGGCCGCAGCCCGACCGCGACGGCGGCCGACCCGATGTGCAGCGTCATCCGCCGCGCGAGCCTGCCGGACGCCTCGCCGAAGCGGGTCCGGACGTCGACGCTGGTGGTGTGCGTCCAGGCGCCGGGCGTGACCAGGGCCATGCCGGGGTCGACGCGCCCGGCGTCGCGCAGCGTCACCACGACGCGGGAGACGCCGCCGACCGACTCCCGGGGCTCGCCGGCGCAGCCGATCGTCCGGACGCGGACCCGCTCGCCCGCGGGCATGAGGAGCAGCTCGTCCCCCACGGCCACCGTCCCGGCGGCGAGGGTGCCGGCGATGACGGCCTGCCGCCCGGCGGTGAACGCGCGGTCCGCCCACAGCCGCACCGGGGCGGCCGGGTCGGGCACGGGAAGCCGGCCGGCGAGGCGGTCGAGCGCGGCGGTCAGCTCGGCCACCCCGGCGCCGGTCTCGGCGCTCACCGCGACGGCCTCCGCACCGCGCAGCGCCGTCCCGGCCAGCCGCTCGCGGATCTGGCGCAGCGCGGGCCTGGGGTCGGCGGCGTCGGCCTTGGTGACCGCGAGGACGCCGGACCGGACGCCGAGCGCGGAGAGGGCCTCCAGGTGCTCGCGGGTCTGCGGCATCCACCCCTCGTCGGCGGCGACGGTGAGCAGGACCGCGGACGCGGGCGCCGCCCCGGCGAGCCAGTCCGGAACGGACCGCTCGTCGCCGGGCGCGTCGACGAACGCGACGCGCCTCCCCGAGGGCAGCTCCGTCCAGGCGCCCGTCTCGCCGGGACTCCTGCCCGTGAGGGCGCGCACGAGCGCCGACTTGCCGTGCCCACCGTGTCCGGCGGTGGTGACGACGTGCATCAGCGTCCTTTCCAGGCCTGAACGCCGATGGCCGCGCGAGAACGGGCCGTGCGGGGAGTGGCGGAGCGGGGGGCGGAGTTCCGGAGGGCGGTGCGGGGGTTGCGCAGACGAAGGTCCACGAAAGGCAACCCTAGGGACGCCCGGGCCCCGCGCAAACCGCGACGCGCTGGCGCGTCGCGCCGGACCTGCGGACATCGAGGGGCGATTCGCCCGCTCTACACTTATTTAGGTTAAGTAACTACATGCCGCGCGCCGGGATCCGGCGACCGGCCGATGCGGGAGGTTCGCATGACCGGCGCTCGGGCGGCTCGCGGCACAGGCGCCCCGGAGGGCGGCGCGGCCGGCGCACCGGCGGCG